>CAZWAT010000098.1:0-10324 GCA_964632015.1 uncultured Planctomycetaceae bacterium | reverse complement strand
CCCATATCCTTGCTTAACGGCAGCGCGCTAAATATGACTTCGGCGCAGGGGCGTCAACCAAGCTTGAAAAGACGGCGAACCAGGATTGTTCCTCCCCCTTGGGAGATCAAATTCTTGATGGCAAGGCGCCGATGATCGACCGGCTCATCAGAATAGACGGTGAATACTATCTCATGCCGTCGGATGGCACGCCTGTCGGGACAGCGCCAGGCAGGCTTACCTGTTGGCGACGGATGGTTAACGCTATTCGCCGTCCTGAACGCTATGGTAATTACGCAACGCGCATCTTCAGACGCGTGCTGGCAAGCGCTCGCACGAGCCTTCAGCCGACGAATATTACGTGTCAACCCCGACGTACCATCAGGCAAGGCCTCTGTGATGATACGGGCAGTTGGCTCGTAAGCCACATTGCGAGGGAACTACCGCCCAACTTGACGACGCTGGTTAAGGAATACGAGGGCTACAACATTCTGCGCGTGAAATCGACATTCTGCGCCATTCGTCATGGATATCCGCTCGACATCGACAAGGTGTTTGACGGGGGTTATTCGCCCGGAGTCTGCATAACAGGCGACAACCTTAAACAGATCGTGGCGGGCATACGCGATCATTCACTGCAACATGCTTGATGAATCAATTCCGGTGACATGAGAATCGTTCGCGAAAACCATCGAAAGAATGATCCGAAAGTCAGCCTTGTCCTGCTCGACTGGGGCTGTCGTGAGAGCTTTCATACCCTGGAATATCTGAACCACCTTGTCACCCCCCGAGACAACTACGAAGTGATCTGGGTTGAGTACTACGATAGGCAGCCATCTGAAATTGTCAGCATGATAGAGCGATACGAGTCGCATGGCCTGCCTTCGCCTATTGACACCTGGATAATCATGGACAAGCCAAAGGGCGAAGTATTTCGCAAGCATGTGATGAACAACCTGGGCCTGCTTCATTCGCGCGGCGAAATTGTCGCCTTCATGGACAGCGATGCGATAACTTCGACAACCTTTGTCGAAACCCTGTTGCTGGAATTCAACGACGATCCCGACGTCATACTCTACATCGAGGAAATTCGTACCGGCGACAAAAGGTTTTATCCATTTGCATACCCGAATTATAAAGAAATCATTCCCTTCGCCAGCAATCTTGCCAATGGTGTGCCTCTAGGTATGCGCAACTTCAGGTGTGGCCTGCTTGAGGACCCGTCTCTCATACATTGGCGCAACTACGGTGCATGTTTCGCCGCAAGATGCGATGATCTGCTGAAGGTCGGCGGGTGGGATGAACACGACGATTATACGGGATACATCGCCGGGCCGTACGAGATGTCGATGCGTCTGGAATGGGCGGGCAAGCGGGAGCGGTGGAGCTTTCGCGAGCTGCTGTGGCATGTGCCTCATCCCGGTAATGACGGTATAGACAATTTTTCCGGGCCTCATGACGGGAAGGGCGTTTCGACGACGGCAATGCGGATTCTCGAAACCCGTCGAACGCTACCGTTATGCGAGAATCCCGAAATTCGCCGGTTGAGAGTACAAAAGTTCGGTAACTCCCCGCCCCCAGCCATCGAGCAACGACCTGCCAGGCGGCATGTGAACGAACACACTCCATCGTCGCCTGTACCTTCGGGGCTGACGTATGTGCCCTCGCACAGCCAAGCCATCTGGAACAATGACCTGTTTATGATGGTGGGCAAGATCCTTCAGGACGTGGAAACGCGTTTGCTGAAGCTCACTTATCCCCGTGCCTTCACCGTAGGCGCATACGCCGCCGCCATTGCAAATCAATTGAACCTGCCTCAGGAGCGAATAGAAGCAACGTACATCGCGGGCATGATGCAGAGCCTCGACATGCTGTTGAATCCTCCCAATGCCAATCAGGTGCACGAAGCCGAAAGTTTTATACATCATACGCTCGCGGATCTCTGGCAGGTAGAGCCGCTGGTGACGGTATCGAAGGTCGCCTCGACCCGCCACCAGAGATACGACGGCGACGGCTGCTCTTTGCAGGGCAAGAGAATACCCCTCGAATCTCGCATAGTCGCGCTGGCCATCATGTTTGATGACTTGGTCAACCTTCGCGGCACAGGTGGCAGGATGGAATTCTCGCAGGCATGGAAAACCATCGAGCGAGAATCATCACGCAGGTTTGATCCCCAGGTGGTTGACGCCGCAAGGGCCTGCCTGGAAGATCTCGTGTGCATCCACTTGAGATCCTGCCATGGTCTGCTGCCATTCATGTATCCATGTTACAGGTACAAACCCGCGCAATCTCCCCAGCCGAGCATGAATGCGGAAACCCTTGGTGAGTTTCGACTGCTTACCCAACAGGATGTTGCAGGCACAAGATACACACTTATTCCAACTTGGAGTGATTCCACGGGCTTCTTTACCAGTACGAGCAAAGAAGAAATCCTTCATTATAGTTGCCCGAAAATGGCGGTTTCGAACTATCACGGGCATAACATCCTTCTATACGGCGGGAGATATTTCGCCGTCCCGCACGGGCTCAACGAGTTCAGCCTTGGTGCGTACTACCGCGGTGACTACGGCCGGCGTGTGACGTCGTCGGGCACGTTGGAGACGATCAAAGGCAAGGTGTTGAGATTGGCTTTCAGGCATAAAACGAGATCAATCATGCTCAGGCCTGCGAAATTTATTGTGCGACGAGTGTTGAAGTGATGTCCGGCTATTGTGGTTACGGAGGCGATATGACGAACGCACAGTACAACCTTGTGACGTTTGGTGCAACATCCCAGGAGGCGCGCAGAGAGCAACTGGTGGATATGCTCAAGAACTGCCCGCTGCCGCAACAGGAACTGTTGCTGAATCTGGGACTCTTTCTTGTACCTCAGACTCTTTCTCGCATTCTCTTTATCGACTTTCTCTACAGGAAGGTGCTGGAAGTCCAGGGCGTTGTCATGGATTTCGGTACTCGATGGGGCCAGAACCTCTGCCTGTTCACCTCGTTGCGTGGAATTTACGAGCCATTCAACCGCCTGCGAAAGATCGTGGCGTTCGACTCGTTTGAAGGGTTCCCGATAGTTACTGCCGAGGACGGTGAAGGAAGAATGATGTCGCCTGGCAGTTACGCTGTCTCCAAAGGATATGAAGAGTATCTGGAGCGACTGGTGACGCTGTGCGAAAGCGAAAGCCCGCTCGATCACGTCAAGAAGCACGAAATTATCAAAGGGGATGCATCAATTGAGGTGCCTGCCTACATGCGCCACAATCCCGAAACGATCGTGGCGTTGGCGTATTTCGACTTCGACTTGTACAAGCCGACGCGCGACTGCCTGCTGGCGATTCGCGACAGACTGACCCGCGGCAGTGTTATTGCTTTTGATGAGCTGAACGATCATGAATGCCCCGGGGAAACACTTGCGGTAATGGAAATTCTCGGGCTTGGAAACGTGGCGTTGAAGCGGTTCTGTCACAATTCCAGAACCAGCTACCTGGTGGTCGATACGCCGATGACTTGCGCCCCAAGGACTGGCAGATGGTCACAAGGAGAATCAACATGATAGACAGCGAGGTATTTCGCGCTTCCCGATCTCTCGCACGCGAGAAACTTGCCCCTGAAGAAGCGGCGAACAGTTTCGGGTACTGGATAGACATTCCCAATGATTGGGAGTCGTATCAGTCCCCCGAAGAACTGGTGAAGTTTCTAGGAATACATCTGACGCACCATGACAAGTTCAACGAGATAATCGAAGACATCGGCCCGTTGTCGAGGCGGGAGCTGAGGTGGGTGCATAGGTATGTTGAGCTTATCGACAGGATCGCCCGCATGCTCTCCACAACTGGCTTCAGGGTGGATCTGAAGAACGACATCGCCGAAACCATCGTCGACTGGCGCGTCATCGAACGCTTCAGTCGGCAGCCGTGTCGAATACTGGACTATGGCGCGGGTTGTGGCCGACAAGCAGCTTCGGCGTTCTTGAGAAATCCGGACAACATCTACGTCGCCGTCGACTCTACACTCGCCGCGTATACGCTTCAAAACCTTGTGATGTCATACACCGACACGCTGTGCGACAGGGCGAACTTTTTTGACCTGCTGGACTTCGAAAAAGCTAGCAGGGCTTTTGTTGATATCTCGAATGCGTGTCAGGGAGATCGCTTTCATGTTCCCGCGTGGATGGCGATAGACCACCTTCCCAAAGATTTCTTCGACGTTATTATCGCCGCCCATGTGCACTGCGAACTGAGCAGTGCCGATTTCATGAGACTGGTCAATGTTGTGGAAAAGAGCTTGTCCAGGAATGGCGTATTCTATGTTCGAAGCGAGCTGACCTGGGGCGACACACGCGATTTCTGCGATTCAACCGATCTTCATGGAATATCGCTGGTCGATGAAATGCTCAATCGTCGTATCCATCCAGTCTGGTGCGCATACACCAGCGGCTTTCTTACCACCGTCTTTGCGCGCAAAGACTCGCGATATTGGCATGAGACCAGGGAGTCCGCCGATCCCGACTGTAGGTTCCTTGACATAACGTCTTCGCAGGAACTGTCTCGAAGGGCGGGGCAGAACCATCTGCATCGATGTGCAAGAGAGCTTGAAGCCGCCAATCCGCCCACTCTGATGATTCGTTCAGGAAATGAGTATGACCAGATGTTTGTCGACCCATTGATTGAACGAAAACAGCTCAGCTGTCTCAAGACGATGAAGGACGTGGATCTACTTGGTGGCGGGGCCGCGGCTGCATTGAAGCAGATCGCCGCGTTCAATCCGCAGGCTGTTGTGATTGCTTCGCAGCAGTACCCGGCTATAGAGGCAATTATAGCTCGGGAGCTGCCCGGACTGAACCTTCCCATCAGGAGATACTATTGGTATCCGGTCGTCTTCCTGTACTCCTCGTCAATTAAGGGTGCGGACAAGATTTTCGATTCGGAGATCATGTCTATTGAGGATGTTCGTATCTCGGCAACCCAGGACGCCCGTGAGGCATTATCTGAAAGGGGATGAGATGATCTCATCTGACGGCTTTCGAATATCAAAACGCATGGCGCAGCTGCCGTTGGGCACGACGGGCAAAGACAGCTTCGTCTACTGGTCAGATGTCGCCAGGCAGTGGGAATGGGCATACAGAAATGACAAGATAACCAAGCTGATTTCCAGCCAATCGATGCAGCCCGACAATCTGCATGACGTAATAACGATGCTCGGCGCATTGTCAAATGAAGAGATAAAACTGGCGCATGAGTATCGCTGCCTTTACGAGGAGCTTACCAGCCTGTTGACATCTGTTCCTGTCGAGGCGAATGTCGAATGCGATTTGTACGAGACTTTGCTTGATCTGAGGCTTGCCCGTGACGAGGTCGCAGGTCCACGACGTGTGCTGGACATAGGACCCGGGGCAGGAAGGCACTTGGCGGCAATGTTCCTCGACCCGCAACGAAAAGGTGGCATTTACGCGGGTGTCGAAAGTGTGGAAATGTGCTACTCTTTTCAGAACATGCTGGCCTCACTTGTCAGGTCGAGGTTAAGCGGGATCAAGTTCATAGACACCCTCGATTACCAGTTCGCCCGAATGGACGTTCCCGATATGTATAAAAGCGATTCGGGGACGATCTATCACCTTCCGCTGTGGAAGCACAACCTGTTGCCCAACAAGTTCTTCGACGTGATATTGTGCAACTACATACTCGATGAACTATCACCGGACGATTTCACAAGGGTGCTGGCGATTATCCAGAGATGCCTCGCTGACGAGGGCGTTCTGTACTGCCGGGGCTCGCAGCAGCGGGCGATGATGGGGTCGGTCTACCTTTTCGGGTACTCACGATTTCACGGCATGGATATCACAAGGAACCTGCTTGCCCGAGACTTGCGCGTGCACGAGGGCAGGTTGGTCGCATCTCAACTTACTCGCAAGTTCGTCAGGTCCACTGCCCGAACGTTTGGTCCTGCCGCAGGCCCATACAGCACCTTCACCAACGATGTCGAGCTTGTAGACGCGGTGCAGAAGGACTTCGTCCGCGAGCAGGTGCAATCGCTTCGCGGTTCCAGATGCGTCGTGTGGGGCGACGAAGGGTATGGGATATTTGACCAACAGATTCGCCCGCATCTTGATGGGCTTCGGATATCGGCAGTCACTCACCGATCGGCCGACGAAAAAACCACCACCCCCTTTGGCTGCCCACAGTTGCCACCGTCTCGCCTGTGCGAGTTTGACCCCCAGGCGGTGATAATTGCGTCGATGAAAGACAGAAGTGCATACCGCATGCTCAACGAGTTGATGGGTGCAAAGAGGTTTACCACCCTCAGAAGATTCCATCAACCGATCGCCTTCGCATGCAGAGAAGCGGGGGGGTGGTAGGATGCTTGACCTGCTACTGGTTCGTCCCGGCGACAAGAAAAATATTTACGGCGAATTAGGGTCGACGCTGGCGGCCGTGGAACCCCCGTTCTGGGCGGGTTTGATAGCGGGCTTTATGAGGGACAAAGGATTTTCGGTGCGCGTTCTCGATGCGGACGCTGAAAATCTATCCTCTGAACAGGTGGCCCATCGCGTCAAAGACTCCGACCCTTGTGTGCTGGGTGTGATTGTCAGCGGAACGAACCCTTCCGCATCAACCATGACAATGCCGGCGGCAAGGGAGATTCTGCAACATGTGCGGGAGCTTTCGCCCGACACTAAAACCTTTCTGGCGGGCCTGCATCCGTCCGCTCTGCCTTTGCGCACAATGACCGAAGAGCCCGTCGATTATGTCATACAACATGAAATGTTCCGCACCCTTCCCGACCTGGTGACGGCCGTCAAGGAAGGGGGGCACGTCGGCGATCTTTCCATACCGGGCCTGTGGTACAGGAATAACGGAGGGGTAATGTCCAACCCCGCGCCGGCGCTGATCGAAGACCTTGACTCGCTCGCGGAAGTGGCGTGGGATCTGCTTCCCATGCACCTTTACAGGGCGCACAACTGGCATTGCTTCTCGAGCATTGATTCGCGGCATCCTTACGCGGTGGTCTATACCTCGCTGGGATGCCCATTTAATTGCAGTTTCTGCTGCATCAACGCGATGTTCGGCGTCAACCGGATTCGCTATCGCAGCCCTGCGAGGGTTCTTGCTGAAATCGACACCCTGCACAACACGTATGACGTGAAAAACATCAAGATCATGGACGAGATGTTCGTGTTAAGAGATGAGCATGTGTCCGCAATATGCGATGGCCTGATAGATCGCAATTACGGGCTCAATATCTGGGCCTATGCCCGCATTGACACGGTCACACGCAAGATGCTCGACAAGCTCAAGGCGGCGGGGTTTAACTGGCTGGCGTATGGTATAGAGTCGGGCAATGCCGCGGTGAGAAAAGGAGTCACCAAGGGACGGTTCGACCAGGACGCCATCGAAAGAACCATCGCCATGACCAGGCAGTCGGGAATCTACATCGGCGGTAATTTTATCTTCGGCTTGCCAGAAGACAACTACCAGACCATGCAGGAAACGCTCGACCTTGCTTGCGAATTGAATTGTGAATATGCCAATTTCTATGCCGCAATGGCGTATCCGGGCTCGAAGCTTCATGAACAGGCGGTGAGGGAAGACTGGCGGCTTCCGCAGACGTGGAGAGGTTACGCGCAGTTCTGCTCCGAAACGCTTCCCCTGTCAACGCGGTATCTCAGCGGGCCCGATGTGTTGAGGTTCAGAGATGCCGCATTCGACTACTACCATCGACGGGTCGAATATCTTCAGATGATCGAGGAAACTTTCGGAATACCGGCTGTGACACATGTTGAGGAGATGTTGACCAGGAAGCTGCATCGCAACTATGCCTGACGTACACCTGAGCCTGATCCTGCCGACCAGGGGTCGGCCTCGTTTGCTGGAGCGATTCTTCGCCAGCCTCCTTGGTATGGCCCATCGCCCCGACGAGCTTGAGGTCATCATGTATGTTGATGACGATGATCATTCCACCAGGTCCGACGAAATCCCCATGCCGAATCACACGAAGATCATCGGCCCACGTGAAACCATGGGAAGAATGATCCGAAAATGCGTCGAAACTGCTCGGGGTAGAATGATCATGCTGATAAATGATGATGCTGTCTTCAGAGTTCCCGCCTGGGACCTGGCCGTGATCGACGCTGTCGATCGCTATCCAGACGGCGTGGTGCTGGCGTGGTGCAACGACCTGTTTCGCAAGGAGAGCATGCCCAACTTTCCAGTCATGTCCCGCTCGCTCTGCGAGTTAATGGGTGGGACATGTCCGGGCGAATACCGCCGGGATTATGTCGATGTGCACTTGTTCGACATCTTTCAGAAGCTCCGCGCGATGGGTCATGACCGGCTGGTGTACCTTTCCGACGTGATCGTTGAGCATCTGCATCATGAGGCGGGCAAAGCGGGTTTCGACGAGACGTACCATAAACCCCGCATGGCGGATGATGAGCTTGAGTATATCGCCTGGGACACGCGACGTCGGATAGTCGCCCGCTCGCTAGCGGCCCATATTCAGGGATTTCAATGAAGACCGAGACGCTACGAACCTCGAGCGAGGGCCTGAAGCTCAGCATCATATTGCTGGACTGGTCGTGCAGGCACAGCGCCCACATACTCGATTGTCTTGCCCGGCAGACGGTGCCCAGGAATCAATATGAAATCATCTGGGTCGAATATTACAAGCAACTGTCCCCATGCATCCAAAGCAGGATAACAGACGCCTGCTTGGGCCGAGGCGAAATGCCAATTGACATTGCATCTGCCCTGGAGATGGAAGTGTCAATATGTCACCATAAGCATCTGCTGCTCAACGCGGGGGTGCTGCTGGCGAGAGGCCCTGTAGTCTGCTTCGCCGACAGTGACGCCATTGTCACGCCCACGTTTGTGCAGTCGATCACTTCGCGCATGAATGAACCCGACATCGTGCTGCACCTCGACGAGGTGCGTAACGTGCATAGCCGGTTTTACCCGTTCGCCAACCCGTCGTTGAGCGACATTACAGGCCTGGGAAGCGTCAATTGGGTAAACGGCAAACCGGCGGGCTTGATCGATCGTCATGACCCGCTGCACCTGCGCAATTACGGCGCGTGCATGGTTGCCCGAAAAGAGGATATCATCGCCATTGGCGGGGCAGACATGCACGCTGATTACCTCGGGCACATCTGCGGGCCTTATGAAATGACGTGGCGACTCGTGAACGCTGGAAAGACCGAACGGTGGCACGATAGCGAATGGCTTTACCATGTATGGCATCCGGGCGAAAGCGGCAGGGGCAACCATTGTGGCCCACATGACGGGTTGCTTGTTTCCAGCCGGGCGCTCAAGGCCCGGGCGGAAAAAAGAATCATGCCATATGTTGAACACCCCGCCATTGCCGAAGCACGAACAGCAACCCGCGCAGGCACAACGGGGGTTAACATGCCCATGATGCTTCCCCGGTGGGTCCAGGCGTGGAAATCAGCAAGTGCGTCTTCAAGAGAGCGTACCTACATGCTTGGCTCTTCCCGAATCGACATAATTGAAGATGGCTCTCGAAGCTCGGTTCGTATTACCCGCGGCGTTCCTTTTTTCGGAAGGCGTGCGGGTCTTGCGTGCCGTCTGGCCCTCATGCCCCGGATTCTTCGCATGATGCTGCGCCAGCTAAAGGTCAAGCTTACCGCCGCCGGTTACAACCGTCGGGGCGAAGGGATGGGCTTTTGCCGGAATCAGCTCCGCCGGATCAAAGCGTTGTGTGGGTTTGTCATACGGATCTATGCGTACAATCGGCACTGGAGTCGCCAATGCTGGCTGGCCGCTGCGTACGCCGCACAGGAGCGGGCGAATGACGTGGTTTTGTATGGTCAAGGCGATGAGGTAGAACTGCTCAAATGTCTTGCGTCGCGCTTGGGAGTCAAGATTTCGGGCATTATTCCTCTTGAGCCCGGCCACCAGCGTTTGCAGGGGTTGGACGTGCTGTCCGCCAAAGACGTCGTCTGCGATAATCGGACAGTGATCGTGGCTTCGTTTGTGGGGATCGATGACATGGTTGAGCATCTTCAAGCCGGCGGCCTGCCCCGTGGCAGGATAATCACGCTGGCGTAGCGTTGTCATCATCGACAAGAGCATGCAGAAAATGCTATTGTTGACTCATGCTTGACGCAGGTGACACAATCGCAGCCATATCCTCCTCCGCCGGTAGTGGCGCCAGGGCCATTGTGCGCGCCTCGGGACCCGACGCGCTTGCCCTGGCGCGGACGGTGTTTTCTTCGACAGCGGGTGTGAAGCTCGACGAGCTTGGCGGGTTCAGGTGGGCCCAGGGAATAGTTCACCTGGACGGCAGCATCGAGTTGCCTGCGGTAGCGTATGTGTTTCGTGCTCCAAGAAGCTACACAAGG
>CAZWAT010000097.1:0-10387 GCA_964632015.1 uncultured Planctomycetaceae bacterium | reverse complement strand
TTACGCCAGACCGATCGCCTTGTCGGTGTTCATGTAGTCTCGTGGGTCGGTGATCCTGCCGGTTACCGCGCTGGCCGCGGCGGTGAGTGGGCTGGCGAGGAACACCCCAGCCTCTTTGTGACCCATTCTACCGGGGAAGTTCCGGTTGGTCGTCGCGACGACGTTGATCGGGTCGTTGGCACGGCCGAAGGTGTCAACTGGGCCTCCAAGGCAGGCGGCGCAACTGGCGGGACCGATCTTGCAACCGGCCGAGATGAAGATCTCACGCAGCGATTTTCCGTCGATCTTCCGGGTATCCAGGTCTATGTCAACCTCGGTGGTAGCTGGCACGATGTAGGTGTCAACAGCGACCTTTCTACCGTTAAGAACGGTGGCGGCGGCGATGAAGTCAGTGGTCTTTCCGCCGGTGCACGAACCTATGTATGAACGCTGAATCTTGACATCCGAAAGCTCTCTCGCCTTCGCTCGACGGTCGGGCGAATGGGGCGTCGCAACGGTTGGCTCAAGCTCGGAAGCGTTAAATTCAATGATCCTGGTGTATTTTGCGTCGGCATCGCTGGTGAGCACTTCGAAGGGCACGGTGGTTCTCTGGCGAACATAATCGAGCGTAACCTTATCGGGTGCGATGATTCCGCTCTTGCCACCTGCTTCAATCGCCATGTTGCAGATCGTCATACGCTCGTCAACATTAAGCGATGATATTGTGTCGCCGGCGAATTCCATCGCCATGTACGTTGCGCCTTCTGTGGTTATCTCGCCGATGATGTGAAGAATCAGGTCCTTCGCCATCAGGTAAGCGGGCATGGCGCCATTTAAGATGAACTTGATTGATGCGGGCGTCTTGAGCCACAGCTTGCCCGTGCCCATGACAAACCCCGCGTCTGTATTCCCAATTCCGGTTGCGAACTGTCCGAACGCTCCGTGGGTGCAGGTGTGGGAATCTGTCCCCAGCAGTACCTCGCCAGGCCGGACGTGTCCGTTCTGCGGCAGGGCGCAGTGGCAGACGCCTCGATAGCTTGTCGAAGCGGGGTCTTTATAGGAGGGGGGCATTCCCTCGACGCCGGGCTTGATGAAGTCAGGATCATAAAAATTCCTGATGCCCTGCCTCTTCACGAAGTCGCGCAGAATTTCGATATTGCGATGTGCTCTCGTATCGGCAGTGAAGATGTAGTGATCGGGAATAATGACAACTCGCTCGGGGTCGAAGATTTTGGCGTCTTTGCCAAATTGTTCTTCAAATACGCCAATGCTGCCAGGCCCGCAGACGTCGTGGGTCATAAGCGTATCGATATGGCACCATATGTTTTGCCCAGGTTCGACGCTGGACGCCCCTGCCTTGGCGGCGAGTATTTTCTCGGTAATTGTCATGCCCATGTTGTAACTCCAATGTCTGGTTGCGAAAGTATCATGCTACTACTCCCGGCCTGATCGTGCAATAGGTCGTGACGATCAAAATGACCGTCAATCTGAATCCTGTTCGCTCGATTCCCTGTTGTTGTCAAGCAGGTTGATCTTGATCCATGAGCCTCGTTCGAACCGCCAGGCCATGAGTATTCCCAGCAGTATTACATACGCGCTTCCGGCGATCCATGGCCCAATGCTTTCGAATTGCGGTAAGAAATTCACCATTGCCAGCCCGCCTCCGACAGTGACCACCCAACTCAGGACGACGGTTACTATCATAGGCCAGTATGTTTCCCCCGCGCCGCGCAGAGCCCCCATGTATATTATTCCCACCGCGTCGAAAAGCTGGAAGACGGCGGCTGCTATCATCACGTTTCCTCCGATGCGAACCACCTCATTGTACATATCCGTTGCCAGGCCCTCCCCGTTGGCTCCCGGAAGCCGGAGGAAGAACTCGACCAGCGGTTCTCGAAATACCAGAAACGCCACCCCACAGATTCCCATCCATATCATCGCCGCCATCAGACCCGCATGGGTTCTCACCCGCGCCAAATCGTGCCTTTTCCTACCGATATAGTTGCCCACCATCACGGTAGTGGCAATTCCCATTCCCACTGCCGGCATGAACGAAAGCGGGATGTACCGCCATGCAATCGAGCTTGCGGTAAGATGTGTGGTTCCGAATCTTCCCACAAGCAGTCCTATGAAGATCGTCCAGGTGAACACGTCATTGCTGAACGCGGTTCCGGCGGGCCAGCCTATTCGAAAGAGGTCTCGCACCTGTGTCACGCCAGCTTCCGCAGGACGACCCGTCCCGAATGTCCGACGCATGGGTCTTGTAAAGAAGACTACCAGTAGTATTCCCAGGTGCACGCCCCACGCAATTACTGATCCGATAGCGGCGCCTTGCAGTTCCAGCCTGGGCATGCCGAGTCTGCCGTAAATGAGTACCCAGTTGAAAAAAATGTTGATAACCGCTGACACAAGAGTGGCTGCAAACACCACTGTGGAACGGTGAATTCCGAAGAAGAAACTTTCGAGCACCCTTGCGGGAAGTGTCAGAAATGCGGCGAGCACCATGTATCGGAAGTACATTATTTCAAGCACTTCCACCGCATGTTCATGCCCATAAAGCCTTATCAACGGTCCTGCGAATAACGCCAGCGGGGCGATGACCGTTGCCGCACCAAAGGCGACCCACAAGCCCGCCCAACTGTATTTTCCGCACCATCTGTGTCTTCCTGCTCCAAGGTTCTGGCTGACGAAAGTGTTGACTACGCTCAAAACGCCCATCATGAAGCTTTCCGGAACCATTGCGGTCATGCTGGCGGTCGCCTGGGCCGAAAGAGAAATTGGCCCGATCTCGCCCGCCATCCACCCGATCATCAGTCCGTCAATGAAGCGGGTTACAGTGGTGTTCAAAAGGCTCAAACTCGCGGGAATGCTGATCATCAGCAATTCCCATATGCCCCAGAACCGCTGGTTTTCGTGAAGCTCCTTCATAAGGCCTTTCGTGTCCGGCGCAAAATCGTAGCGTTCCCGCGGAGTGTTACCATGCGGTTACTGTCAAATCGCCAGAAACACGGAAGTGAACCTTCCGCGTGCGGACGCCCACAGGCTGGTGGTCAGACCTGGGTGTCGTCGTCGTTAATCACGCCAAGCTCGACCAGGGCGCGACGGGCGGCTTCCTGCTCTGCCTCTTTCTTGTTCTTTCCCCAGGCGCTGACGAAATTCATACCGTTGACGGACACCGCGATCTCAAAGCACTTGCTGTGATCGGGACCCTTTTCGTCAAGAAGGCGATAGGCAGGGGTTGTTCCCCATTCCCTCTGGGCGTGCTGCTGAAGAAGAGACTTGAAGTTGCGTTGGTGTTCGTTGATGAGGGCCTCTTCGATGTACGGGCTGATGTGTCGCAGAATGAATTCCCTTGCTACATCGAGTCCCGCGTCAACATAAATCGCCCCTATAAGCGACTCGAAGACCGCGGCACAAATGGACTGGGGCAGCTTGCCAGACCGTGTCATTCCCTTCCCAAGCAGCAGAAGCGGGCATATTCCAATACTCTCGGCCACTTCCGAACAAGTCTGGCGTGATACCACGGTGGACTTGATCTTGGTCATCTCGCCTTCGAGCAGGCTCTGGCAGTTTTCGTAAAGATTCTGGCATACGACCAGTCCCAGTACGGAATCCCCAAGAAACTCGAGTCGTTCGTTGCTCTCAACGCGGGTGGGGGCTACAGAAGAATGTGTCAATGCCAGTTCAAGCAGTGCGGTATCCTTGAATTCATACTCGATAAGATCCTGGCACTTTTCAATTGTCGATTGCTCTACCACATGCACCTCTCTGTGGAGAGCTTCTGACGAGAGCCGCCACCAATGCATCGGCGGTTGTCGTCAAAAGCCCTGCTACGTAAGCTTTTACGAGAACCTATCTTATTCGGTGCGGGTACAAATGCAAGAAAGTTGGCGTATTTGCGGAAATCGGTTTTTTTCGGCCTGCCTCTGGCCCAGGCATGGTGATAGTTATAGAATGATGCGCACTATGAGTGAACTTGTATATGATCTGGCGAGTATGGATCTTGACGCTCTGGGGGTCATTCACTATCCCGATCCTCGCCTTGCGGCAGTCAGTAGAGACGTTTCTCCAGAAGAATTCACACCCGCTCTCGAAGCCCTCATCCAGCGGATGTTCGTCATCATGCAAGAGGCGCCCGGTGTGGGTCTTGCCGCACCGCAGGTGGGTTTGAATTTAAGATTTTTCGTCGCAAACATTACCGGAAACCCTGAAGATGACAAGGTTTACGTTAATCCTGTTATTGTCGCCAGTTCCGGCTCGCAGGAGCATGAAGAAGGTTGCCTTTCTTTGCCCGATGTCGCATGCCGGGTGAAGAGGGCGGCAAGGGTCACGGTGCGCGCGCTGGATGTTCACGGTAACGAGTTCGAGGAAAGCGGCGAGGGTCTTGAGGCGCGCATGTATCAGCACGAGATTGACCATCTTGACGGAAGGACGCTGGTTGACCGGATGAGCACTGTCGCAAGACTCGGCAATCGTCGTGCGCTCAAGCGACTTGTTGAGCGATTCGCCGGCTGAGCAGGCTGTGTGCAATAAACCCATGAAGGGCATTCCCTCCGGGGGCTGTTGGCGATAGACTCATGACGCCATGAAGCCCGCAACAATACATCAAGTTCTGGCGATTGTGCTTATGACGTTGTCAGCGGGAGCTGTCGCCTTGAGCGATCAGGTCGAATATCGTCCCAGAATCGGCATGTTCTGGTCGCCTGCGGATGTTCCCTCCGAGCCGATGGCGAATCTGGCGAGGCATGACATCATAGTGTTGTCTATCCAGACTCTGGACCTTCACTGGACGTACGCCCCTTGGCCGGCACTGTCGCAGACGATCGACCAGAACTCAATACTGGCCGCACGGGCGAATCTCCTTCGCATCCGATCACTCAACCCCAATGCGATTGTGTGTTTTGAGGTTTACTTCTTCGAGGATATTCACAATCACTATCCGCCGAGTAGTCCCTGGTGGCTTAGAGATGAAGCGGGGAAGCGCGTGCAGTTCTGGCCTGGAGCGTATCGGATGGATCTGGGCCGGGATGATTATGTTATGCATGTCGCCAGGCGCATAAAGGCGGTGCACAAGGCAGTGCCCCAGGCGGGTATCTTTATCGACAACGTGCACATGGAGGGCAAGCAGGGATGGTTGAAGCTGCTCAATGAGCTTCGTCGGGATTGCCCCTCGCTACGTGTCATGGTCAACGCCGGGTGGAAAAGCAAAGACCTTGAATGGATAGCCCCGCTGGTAAACGGTTTTCAGTTTGAGGACGCAGTTTCTCATGTCGAGGACGACGATACCGAAGCCTACTACGCCAGAATCGCCGCCTTGGACAAACTTACCCTCGAGCCCCTGATGAGCGTCAATGAAGTCTACGGCCCGAGGCGTGATACCGATCGAATGAGGCGGGAATACGTTCGAACCTTGGTCTACACCGATATGGCGTTTCTGTACGCCGACTCGACCCACGGACACAAGCACGAGTGGTACGATCTGTGGGAAGTGGATCTTGGGGAGGCGATGGAAGAGATTCGCACGCCTACCAAGGCGAAGCTTGCGGCGAGGCGTTTTGCAAATGGCACGGCGTATTGGTTGCCCGCCGACGCTTCGAGAAACATTTCCATACAGTTGCCCCAACCCATGCAAAGAGTACGCGACGGAAGCATTGTCAGAAAGTTGATGCTTGCGCCAGGGGATGGCGAGATAGTGGTGGGGGTCGAATAGGGCGGGACGTTGCGTTTTTGGTGTGTACGACCTGCCACCGTAGTTGCTTGTGCATACAATTCAAAGACGACCTTCATAGGTCACGAGTGTTTTGTGCACGGGGGCGAAAATGAATGCGGCAATCATTGTTGCCCATCCCGACGATGAAATCATATGGTGCGGGGGGCTGATATTGCAGCGTCCACAGTGGCAGTGGACGGTGCTAAGTCTTACGCGGGCGGACGATCCTGTCAGAAGACCCAGGTTCGAATCGGTATGTTCGCAACTTGGGGCGCAGGGGTTGATTTCGAATCTCGATGACAGCCCGACCCTCGCCGCAATAGATCCCGCAAAGGATATCGGCGGGCGGATTCTGGACTTCCTGGGCGCTCGCAGGTGGGGCATTATTCTCACCCACGGACCGGCGGGGGAGTATGGGCATCTTCGCCATATTCAGGTTCATCGCGAGGTGGGGCGTATTGTCGCCACTGGCGCGTTGAGCTGCCGCATCCTCTGGACATTTGCCTATGATTGCGACATGGACGGAACGTGCGGGCCGGGAAGGAACGCGACCGTCCTGCTACCACTGAGCCCCAACCAGTTGCAGCGCAAAAAGGCGATCATCACTGACAGTTACGGCTATGGCGAAGACTCCTTCGAGGTGCGGGCATGCGTCTCGCCCGAATGCTTCGCCAGAACCGTGTGCTGAAAAGGAATCAATATGAAGATTCTGCTGCTGTACGATTACCCGCCTTCACCCGGTGGGTTGGCGACGCAGGGCGATTTGATGTATCGAGGGCTCAGGGAATTGGGAATCGACGCCCATGCTGTAAACCTGGAATCGGCCCTTGAAAAGGAATGGTATTATAGGTGGATGGATCCGGATGTTGTACTGGGGGTGGGCTACTGGGGGCACTCGGATCATATTATTCTGCATCCGCAGCGATTCGGTATGACGGCGGTTCCCTGGCTTGTGGTGAACGGATACCTGGGCACGTACCTGGAAATTCTCAACCGTCTACCGTTGATCCTTGTCACAAGCAACTGGGTCAAGCAGGTATATGCCCGAGACGGGGTTGAGGAATGCCGCCTGGAGGTGCTTCCTGTCGGGTGTGATACCGATGGTTTCACGCCCATTGCGAGGGATGACCCAAGGGTGCTTGCTGTTCGTGAAGCGCTGGGTGTAAGCAAGGATGAGATCATGATTCTCACCGTCGGAGGCGACGCAGCCTCCAAGGGCGCCCAGGAAGTCATGCAGGCGTTGGCACTGATCGGTAACAGGTCCCTGCCCTGGAAGTATGTCTGCAAGGTCTGGCCGCAGAACAGAACCGACGTTCAGAACCAGGCAGATCTTCAGCTTGCTTCTTCCCTTGGCATAGATCGCAACGTGGTCTACTCGACTGGCAAGATTTCACGTGAGTTCATGCCTTATCTGCTAAATGCGTGCGACATCTACGCAGCGCCATCCAGGCTGGAGGGGTTCGGTATGACGCAGGTCGAGGCGAACGCGTGCGGCAAGCCTGTTATCGGAATACGCGCCATGGGAATGCTCGACACCATGATTCACAACCAGACCGCACTTCTTGCGGGCGTCGCCCAGGAAGTACGCATACGCGAGACGATTCTCACCGAGGACCATGGTTGCGCCGATCCGCACAGGGTTGTCTTTCGCCGTCCCAGAACCGCCGACTATCGAGCAAGCGTGCATGACATCGCCACGTTCCTTCTGAGGTTGATGAACGATTCCCAGTTGAGATCACGAATGGGATCGGCCGGCAGAGAAAGGGCGATCGAGAACTTCCATTATCGCACAGTCGCCCGAAGGTTGGTGGAAATACTTCCCGGGTACCTGGAGGTGGCCCGTGAGCAATATCAGCCTGCCTGCGCCGGTTGAACAAGCCCGTATCAACGCAATTGAAGTCTTGCTGCATAATCTGCATGGGCCTTATCATGGGCTTCCCAGAACGGCGGGGTGGGGGTATCCCGAGCCGTACACGAGAGACCTGCTTCTTTGCGGGCTCGGCGCGCTGGCCAGCGGTAACGATGCGCTGGTCGCGTCGCTTCGCAGGGTACTGGTGACACTTACCAAAAACCAGAGCCAGCTTGGGCACATTCCCTCGCTCGTTCACGACCCGCACAATCGCGGCGCCAGCGATACAACCCCCTTGTTCGCGCTATTGGCGGGGCTGTATGCAAAACACGTGGGCGAAGAGGAGTTTCTTCGCCAACCGGTGGAAAAGGCTCTTTCATGGATGCTTCACCAGAGCCCCGATGATCGCGTGCTGACTGCCCAACTTCCTACCAGCGACTGGAGGGATGAGCAGTGGATCATGGGATACGGGCTTTTTGTCAACTCGGTGTATTGCGCTGCGTTGAAGGTTCATGGATACGAGCAGCGAGCCGGGACGCTCGTAAAGGAAATGAGCAGGTTGGCGATTACCGAGGAGTCGGAGCACAAGCACGTACATGTCGGACTAATGCTGCGTGAGAAACCTTACTACGCGGCCTGGGCGTATAAGATCTACCGGTGCGAGCGGTTCGACCTGCTCGGAAACAGCATGGCGATTCTCGCAGGCATCCCCAAACCCTCGCGGGCCGCGGGAATCATCAACTGGATCGAAATCGAATGCGACAACCTTCGCAGGCGCGGGCTGCTTGCGCTGGATCTACCACCGAATTTCTTTCCATACGTCAAGCCCGGCGACCCGGAATGGCAAAGCAGGTACGAAAGCCACAACAGGCCCGGCGAATACCACAACGGGGGGATCTGGCCCTTCGTGTGCGGGCTGCATATAGCGGCAATAGTGGCGGCGGGGCGTATGAAACTCGCCATGTGTAGGCTGAAATCACTCGCCGCAGCCACTCGCCTGGCAGTGCGCGAAGATTTGGCCTACGGGTTCAACGAATGGTTGAACGCCATAGACGGAACACCCCGCGGACAGGACTGGCAGAGCTGGTCCGCGGGTATGTTCATTTACGCTACCGAATGCGTAAGGCGGCAGAGCACGATCTTCTTCGATTGACGAGGCCCAATTGTCACGTTTACGGATTCGCCGGCTTGGGCGTCTTGGGCTCTGGGTGCGCGACGATTCTGTTGACGGCAGCAAGGTAAGCCCTCGCCGACGCCTCAACAATGTCGGTGCTCAGGCCTCGCGCGCGGAACTTCCCACCATTGTGTTCCACCTCGATGGTCACCTCGCCCTGGGCGTCCTTGCCTGAAGTTATCGCCCGAAGAGCATAATCGCTCAGCCGGGGCTTGACGCCGGTGATTCGCTGAATCGCCTCATACACCGCGTCGACCGGTCCGTCTCCGATGGCGGCGTCGGTGAGGACTGCGTCCTCACGCTTCAGTGCCACCGTCGCCGTAGGTACCGCGTTCGAACCGGCGGTTGTCTGCACGCTGATAAGCTTCCAGAACTCACTGATATGTTCGATCTGCTCGTCGAGGAGGGCTTCGATGTCCTCGTCGTAGACATCTTTCTTCTTGTCAGCGAGCACCTTGAATCGTTCAAACGCTGTGTTGATCTGCTTGTCGGTGAGACTGTAACCAAGCGACTCGGTGCGCTGCTTGAATGCGTGCCTGCCAGAGTGCTTGCCGAGAACCAGCTTGCTGGCGGGGATGCCAATGTCCTGGGGCATCATGATCTCGTAAGTTTCACGATGCTTGAGATACCCGTCCTGGTGAATTCCCGACTCGTGTGCAAAGGCGTTTTCACCAACGATGGCCTTGTTACGCGGGAGCTTCTGACCAGTCACTGAGGCGATAAGCCTGCTTGTGGGATAGATGCGACGGGTATCGATGCCAGTTGTCACGTTGAAGATGTCGTTCCTGGTTCGCAATGACATGACGATCTCTTCAAGGGCCGCGTTGCCCGCACGTTCGCCGATCCCGTTGATCGTGCACTCCACCTGGCGCGCGCCCGCCTGAACTGCCGAGAGCGAATTCGCAACCGCCAACCCGAGGTCGTTATGGCAATGAACACTGATGATCGCCTTGTCGATGTTGTCCACGCTGTTGATAAGACCTCGGATCAACTCGCCATATTCAACTGGCATGGAATATCCGACCGTGTCGGGGATGTTGACGGTGGTGGCCCCGGCGTCAATCACCGCCTTGACCACCTCGGCGAGGAAGTCAGGTTCGGTTCGCGAGGCGTCTTCCGGTGAGAATTCCACGTCGTCAACATACTTGCGAGCGAGTTGCACGGATTCAACGGCCATGCGGACTATTTCTTCCTTCGCCCGCTTGAGCTTGTGGGTGCGATGTATCTCGCTGGTGGCGCAGAAGACGTGAATTCTCGGGCTTTGGGCCTGTTCGACGGCGCGTGCGGCGGCTTCTATGTCTTTGGGAATGCTTCGGGCGAGGCTGGCGATACGACAGTTCTTAACCGCCTTGGCGACGGCGCTTACCGCCTCAAAATCGCCAGGGGAGGCAATTGCGAAACCCGCCTCTATAACGTCAACGCCCAACGCCTCAAGCGCACGGGCAACCTCGATCTTCTCGCTGATGTTCATGCTGCAGCCGGGGGATTGTTCCCCATCTCGCAACGTCGTGTCGAAGATAATCACCTTATCCTGGTCTGACATGTCTATGCTCCTGTCCATATCCCTGAACGTCAAATTTAAGCAAAAAAAAACTCCGCGAATCCAACGGAATCGCGGAGCGTCAAGATGCAAATGTCTCTAGCGCTCCGTCAGCGCAGTTCCCGGGCCGGTAGG
>CAZWAT010000096.1:0-10405 GCA_964632015.1 uncultured Planctomycetaceae bacterium | reverse complement strand
GCTGAATGATATAACTTTCTCGGGCGCTGAGCAGCGACCGAAGATTCTCGCGTATCTCAAGTTTTACCTGGTCTTCGAGGCTTTGCGCGTCCCGTAGTGCCCGTTCCATGTCTATCAGACTGTTGCGGTAGGCGTTTCTCTCGGCGGTTCGCTCCAGCGGAAGATCAAGCAGTATACCCGCACCGTAGAGGCCTCGATGAACGTGAAACTCCGCGTCGGGAAGCGACGCCGAACCCAGGCCCCGTCTTTGTCCTACGGATGCGCTGCCCGTAAGGGTCAACTCTGCGCGAAGAGAATCACCAGCCACGACCACTTGCCTCTGCGCGTCGAAGACTCGCCCAATCGCCACCTGAAGATCAAGTCGGTTGTTCAACGCGATATTAGTTGCCCTTCGCTCGTCAATCTCCATGGGTCCGCCGCGCCGGTCCGGACCTACAGGTTCATCGGGATCCTCGGGCATCGCCTGGGGGAAATCCCTCTGCGCCGACTCAAGCGACTGCATCATCGTGAGGGTAAGCTGGTCAAGCTCGTTGCGGTCGAGAGCTATTTCGGCGTCAGTGGGCAAACCAAGCGTGTTCTTAAGCGTGTCGAGGCGACGTGCGAACGCCTGCTGTGCCGAGATCCACCTGTCCCTGGCCCGCAATTCGTCCTGTCTTGCCTGGTCCACCTGTATCTGTGGAAGCCTGCCCGCCTCGGCAAGATTGACCGCCCGCCTGGTAGAGATGATCAACTTGCGGTAGTTGTCCTCGGCGTTGCGAACCTGATCGAGCTGTCCGAGGCAGTTGAGATAGTCGCTGGCGACGCGAACCGCCAACGTGCTCTTGAACCGTTCGAATGAGAACAGCGAATACACCACATTCCGCTGGGCCTGGGTCATCGGTTCGGTGACAATGTGCCTGCCCGCTCCCCGAAGAATCGGAACGCTGATGGTCGCATCACCGAAAAGCCCCCAGGATGAGTCTCTGTCAGCAGTGAGAAGCTTGACAAGATCTACTGCGAACTGCGTCGAGAAAAGCGCCCCGTTCGTCAAGCGGCGCTGCCATGAAATCGTACCTGTATTCGCAAGGCCGCGTATAGGATCATCCCCCCGGCGGTCTTCGGTGTAGTCGCTGCGCAGCGATGAACCAAAAATGTTGCGGAACTGATTGGCCTGAAGGTCAAGCGTCAACGCAGCCCTGAATACATCCTCCTTTCGCGACTGGTAGTCGCGATTGTTCCCAGCAGCTATCGCAAGAGCATCCATCAGCGTCAGCATTATCGGCTCTGAGGTGTCGCTTTGCGTTGCGTCGTCCTGTGTCCGGGGGGGATACTCCTCCTCGGGCCAGTGGCGGATCTGGGGCAGATCGCCCGAGCCCAGTGACTCCGGTCCAGAGTGGGGAAGATCCTGGTCGAGCATGAGTCTTCGCCTGAGCGTATCGCCCGGAGGCTCGATGGAGAAAGGTTCGGTGCGTCCCAACGCGCCTTCCTGCGCCAATGCGATGATGTCGTAGGCTGTCTTGTCGGCGTCCATTCGATAGTCGGCGGGCTTGCACCCGGCTACGCCCGATACGACCACCAAAAACACCAGCCCATAGATCATTCGAACGGCATTGACATTACCAAAAGCGTTGCGATTAACGTGGGTACTGTGGATATTTACGATACGTTCATTCATGCTTATCATGCATAACCCGAACGGGGCAAAGTTATTGCGTAAAAAATCCCCCCGACCCGAAAACGCCTGCTAACGCATGATAATGTCAAGGATGTTGTCGGATTTCCACCTGACAGTCACGCCGTCAACTCTTTCGGCGCCTGGGGAGTTCTGTGCCTGATCGGCTGAGTCGCTGTGGAAGAACTTCTTTTCGAACACGTAAGGCCCAGGCCAGACAAGCGGGGCAATGGGTTTTTCGCGGTGATTTCTGATCGCCGCAGCCGCACCTTCGCGAAGACGCCTGTGCGATTCCTTTGCCGAGACGCTGATCGCGCAGTTTCGCGAAAGCCCTTCCTTCACCGCGGTGGTCACAATACCGGGCACGAGCTCTTTGGCCTCTCTGCAGGCGGCCTCGTCGCCGGTGACGAATATCATCGGGATTCCCAACGCGCCGCACTTGAGCGCAATCACGCCAAGCTCGCCGATGGGCTTTGAGTTGACCGAAAAACTGGTGATGCTTCTGCTGCTCATGGTGTGGTTGAGGTTACCGTCTATAACCCCCGCCATTGCATGCTGGCCCACGACAATGCAAACGTCGTAGCGCGAGATAACCTCCAGCATCTTCTTCTGCGAGGGGCGGGGCAGGCCGTGCATCAACAGCGCCTTTGGGTGAAGTTCTTCGAACACGACCGCGCCACTGCCGTGTGAGTCGTTGACGAGTACTTCTTCGACACCTTCTTCAAGCAGGCCATCGACAACCGCGTTGATCTCGGCGGTGAGCAGGCCTCGTGATCGGTCGTTGTACCTGGCGTGGGAGTATGTGTCTATTTCGAAAGCAGCTACGCCCGCGACGCCCTCAAGATCCGTTACCATGTAGACTTTCATCGGTTTCTCCAGAATCGCCGGCGACGGTTTGCGACCGGCGGATGGTTATTTCTGCCGTCTCCAGAGAATACAGAAAGCCCTGATAAAGGGAAATGTTATTCAGATATTCCGGGCTATTTTCCTGTCCAAAGATATAAAAACGCCGGTTGGGTCAGCCCGAACATGTCAGGCATGTTCAGGTTGACCAGGTTGAAGTTGACGTTGCCGCTGGCGTCGGCGACTGGCGCATCTGACGAGGCGTATACGCTGGAACGATACCCCCAGGGTCGGCTGTACATTACCACCTTGACCACGGTTGCTCCGCTCAATTGCTTGGCGAGCGATATGCCTTCTTCAAGGTATCCGACGTGGTCGACAAAGCCCAATTCGCGGGCCTGGTCGCCTGTCCAAACGCGTCCATCGGCCAGTCGTTCGATGTCGGGGCGATCGAGGCCTTGCCTTCCCTCGGCCACCACGTCGACAAATCGGGAATGGAACTCGTCGACGATTCCCTGAAGCACCGCAATATCATCCGCATCGATGGGCTTGAGCGGACTGGACATATCCTTTCTTGGTCCACTGGTGACGGACTGGGCGTCGATACCGAGCTTTTGCATGGTTCCGGCGAAACTGAACGTCTGAACAATCACCCCGATAGAACCCGTGATCGATGCCGGATTGGCGATTATCTCATCGGCGCCGCATGCCAAAAAGTACCCGCCGCTGGCGCCGACGTCTTGTATGACTGCCACCACTGGTATGTTGCGCGACTCCTTCATCGACATCAGCCGACGGTACATCAGGTCGCTTGCGTTCACTCCACCGCCGGGACTGTTGATGCGAAGAACCACCGCCTTGACGCGCGGGTCGGCGCTGACGGCGTCCATCTTCTCGGTGAACAGGCTCACGGGGTTGTCTTCGAAGCCGAACCATCCCATCCGCTGGTTGAAAAGCAGGCCATCAACATCGATGACGGCGATGCGGTCGGTGACGAACCATCCCGGCTCGGTGGCGACAATGCGTTCGACAAGGCGCTCTTCCATGGGGATGGGCTTGATGACGTATCCAACATTTTCACCACATCCGGCGATGAAAACCACCGCTGCCGATATCAGGGGAAATATGATGTTCTTCATGGTCAGTAATTCTAGCAGCCTGACGGGGTTTTGCCAGATAATCACCGACCACTGCCGCGGCGGCGAGTCGTGGCGTCATGGCGCGTGTTTGGCGACGCCAATGATGTTCTTGCTTCCCGGGCCTCCGAAGCGAATGTCCACCCGGGGCGAGCCCGGTGCCTTTGCCCGAAGATTGAGCCTGTGCATTCCTCGTTTCAGACCCACTGGTATGTATGTCCACGTGCCAGCGTTGTTGGGCGCCAGCCGCTCGCCGTTGATCTCCATCACCACCTGCATGTTGGCGAGAATCTGGAACTGGTACACATCATCGCGCGGCGCCTTCACCCATGCCTCGATGGCGAACTCGTCCGATGAACGCACGCCCGCCTCGGTAAGCCAATTATTCCTGAACGCGGTGATGGGCATATGCTTTCCGTCGGCGAGTGTCAGCTTGATGCCCTTTTCAAGGTTGCCCGGATCGGTAATCGCCGCTCTATACGCGGGTGGCGCAATGTCAATGTCGATCGGGGCAAGATGCACGGGCATCTGCTTGTTGGAAGGGCTTATCATTATCGCGACAGGTTGAATCGTCACCGGGCCCTGGCCAAATGTGGAAGAATCCACCTCTATCTGTATCGATTCGCCTTGTTGCTGCCCGATTGGCCTGCCGTTGTGAAGCAGAACCATGCCCGCCGCGCCAGGCGTGCCTGCCTTGATCGTGATGGGTTCTTCCCACTTCGCCTTGATCGGGTCAGGCTTGCTCATTTTTACGGGGTCAACATGATTGTTGAATATCACAGGCATGATGACCCTGCCCTGGGTCTGCGCCGCTGCGGTGGATATCGCGACAATTCTCACATCATGCCAGCCGTCCTGGAAGGGGGACGTGTCGAACTCGATGTCCTCGCTGGGACTGAACGCCGCCACCCTGAGTCCGTCGATGAACAGTTCGTACCTGCTTATCCCCGGGCCGGCGGGGTCAAGTTGCACCTCTAAACGGGCGCTGCCGCTGACCACGGCGGGGGCCTTGTCGGTCGATTCGACGCCGTTAACCGTTGCAGTGAAGGTGGGAATATGAGCCCATGGCTGGCAGAGCGGGTCGCCCACTATCAAAAGTTGGTATGGCCCCGAGACAGACTGATAAAACGCCTCCGCCAGGCTCGCGCCATTTGCGTAATGCAGGTGCATGAACGCGTTGGGAAACT
The DNA here is from genome assembly GCA_964632015.1 of uncultured Planctomycetaceae bacterium. Lineage (GTDB taxonomy): Bacteria > Planctomycetota > Phycisphaerae > SM23-33 > SM23-33 > JAAYCO01. The sequence continues at coordinate 5,588 of CAZWAT010000096.1, read as the reverse complement.
TGTTTTGTATCGCGTAAGGTTCAGTCACTGTTCCACTTGCGCCCGCTGCCCCGTGGCGGATGAACTCCGACAGCGGGGTCTGCTTACCGGATTCCTTCATCACGCCGCCCCAACTTGTAAGGTTCTCGCATATCGCCCCAGGCATTATGGTGCTCTTGGATCGCTGCCAATTGAAACGCTCCGCCCCGGTAAAAACACCCGCGACGTCCTTCTTGTTTTCGGGCAGGATACCGTTTTCAACAGCCACCTTAACGCCAAGATCCCGCAGCCCAAGCACTGTCGGTTCAATGGCCCATTCGCGGGTAGTAGATCGAACATCGTTGTTCGACATCAGATATATTGTTCCGTCGGGCCTGGTTCCGTCAGCCTGGACGCTGCGCCTCAGCGATTTAATGGCTTCTGCGACGCTGTTTCCTCTGCCGCTGGTCATCGCGAGCATCGTAGAAAGCAGGTATCTGGGGCCTTGGTCGGGTTTGGTGGGTTCGCCGTCCGGTGTCCATGCGAGCTGGCCCCTGAACCCAATCGTCGGCTGGACGTTAAGCCCCGACCTCAGCGCCCGCATCCTGCCGAGCAGCGCCTGGAATTGAGGCAGGTTTCTAAGCTGTTCAAAGGCGGGGTCGCTCGATGCACGCTGGCGGTTGCCAAACCCCGCGTCCACGGCTCTGGTCAGATCGGTCAAGGCTTGATCGTTGCTTCCCATCGCAGCCCGGCAGGCAGCCAGGGCGTACAGCAGGTCGCCAGATTTGGGATGATCCGCAACGAGCGAAGACAGCAACTTCTGGGCCTGTTCGAAATCCCGCTTCTGGGCAGACTGGGTCGCGTCCCTGAGCGCCTTAAGCTGATCGCTGGTAAGTTTGAGCGGCTCGGGGCCTTTCATGACCCGGCGGAAGTAGCGGTTGCATTCGAGGTGCATCATGCCAAGGTCGTTGCCCATCACGTGCATGTACAGGTAAGTCAGACCGTTGATGGATGCCTCGGGCGTGAGCACCTTCGCCATCTGCGGGCCTACGATGCGAGTAAGCGCCTCCTCCGACGCCTCACGCCTGAGATTGATCGCGTAGGGAACATCGCTCGAATACACAAGATAGTCAGCCTGCATCACAAGCCCGCGACGTTCTATCTCCTGAAGAACTGGCTTGAGAATCGCGTCGCGAAATGTCGAAAAATAGACGCTTTCAAACCCTCCGGCATCCTTGATGTAGATGATGTTTCGCGGCGGGATGTTGCGCAGGCGGATGTACTCGTTGGCAATAGACATCGACGCCCAACTGCTTTCGTTGACGACGAGCACGACGTTTTCGCCTCCTCCGCCCGCATACGCTCGCGAACCAGAAAGAAGCATCCCCACGACCACGACGACAAGAACGAATAAAGATTTGCGCATTTCTCACCTCGAAGTAGGCATGATAACCAAAAAACACCTGGTTTGCACAGGTTTTGGGGCGTTGCCGGCTGTCCTGTGTGCGACTTGACGAAATCAAGTTGCACACACAGACCCTCGGGGCCGGTCTCCTGGCGAACAGGACCATGACCCACCTGCGTCACCTGCGATCACATCTTCCACCATCCAAGGTCGATGTGGGGAAATATGACGTCGTGAAGGTCGGCGTCGGCGACCTCGTGACGTTCGACCTCGTTGAGGTTGTCGAGCGTGGCGGTCTTGTTGGCGAGACGTTCGCACAGGTCGATCAGCGTTTCAAACCTCGCTACGTGCTGGATGAACCGCTTTATGCCATAATCGACCGCCTGACCGCGGGAAATGATGAACTGCCAGTCGCTCGCCTGAAGCAAAAGCAGCTCCCTGCCAGCTTTTTCGAGCAGGTTTCTGATGTTCGTGTCCTCAGGCCAGGGCAGCTCGTATGTCATCCTGCCGAACAGGGCCTCGCAACGGTACTCGATGTCCCACATCCAGTTGACCTTGTCGTTGGTCCAGACGCGGTGGTCGCCTTTTTCGCCCCACGAGCCCGAATACATCGATACCGACTTGTCGGCCGGGTGGTCACGCAGAAACTCCGACGTCGTCTGTAAGTCCACGTCCGGCGACGAGTTAAGCGTCAGCACCACGTCGCGAAGGAAGGTAAGACCCTCAAACCACCAATGCCCGAAAAGCTCCGAGTCGAACGACGCCACCACCACGCCGTGCCTGTGCGTCTTGTTGTGATAATCCCACAAACGCGACTTTACAGAGTCGCAGAAGTGCTGGGCGTCCTGGAAAATCGACCCCTGCACGTCGTCGGGGTAATAAAGGTCTTTGGCGCCAAGATCGACGCCTTTTCCGGTGATTTTCCAGTATCTGAGCCCTCGGCGAGCCCCATGCCTTTTGTGAAACTCAAGGTACGTTCCCTTCGCCGGATACCCGATCGCGCCCGACCAGACCTGTTCGCAAACCTCGATGTCGCGCGCGAGAACGTTTACCGAGCCTGGTCCGAGCCCGTCGCTACCCGACAGAAACGGCTCATGCACGCTGCGCCAGCCTCGGTTGGGGTACTTGTCGGCCTCGTTCCAGTCCACCTTGTGCCAGTTTCCGTTGTTCACCCATTCGCTTCTTGAGTCGCGGATGAGATGCTGCTCGACGAAGAAGTGGTTTATTCCCTCGTCTCCGGCAAGGTATTCGATTCCGATTCTGTTGTTCTTCGACGCCCAGTTTATTGGCGGATGCCAAGGCCCCGCGGGACGATACGCGCACTCGGGTAGCCAGCACCCCGTGGGCCTGAAACCAAGTATCCGCTCGGAACTGGCCATTCCTGCGCGAAACTGACCGCGAATGGAGGAATCTTCGTAAAGCAGGGGCAGGTATCCATGCGTAGCCGTGGATGTAAGAATATCCACAAGCCCCGCGTTGCGACGCTTGGCGAAGGCCTTGGGAATGTCTTGGTTAAGCTCGTTGAACTGCTCAAGCAGGCGACTATAGAAATCATCCCACCTGGTGGCGAGATACTGCAAGTGCCCGTGGTTCCATGACTCGAATTCCTTGCGATCGGCGCGGGCCTGCTCGATTCTTTCTTCAAGATACTCCACGAATCCACGCTTGAAATCCTCGTGGGCAAGCTGTTCAAGAAGCACCGGCGTCAGGCCTATCGACATCTTCGGTGGGGCGTTGAGGAATTGACATTCATCAATCAACGCAAGCAGTGGCAGGTACGTCTCGGCAGCGGCTTCATAAAGCCAGTCTTCACCATGAGGCCACGTGCCGTGACGAAGCACATAAGGCAGATGGCTGTGCAATACGAGACAGAAGCTTCCTATCGCCATAGATCTCTCTTCCTTCCGTTGTCGGTCAGCCAGGTGCTGATAATTCTACCTATCGGATTGATCAATACCTTGTCGCCACAGAATATGTTTCCTGCCGGATATTCCCACCGGGCCCCACCTGCCCCTTGGGCCTGACAAGCGCTATGATGTTTTAACCAGCTTTGGGAGTCAGGCATGGGGACGCAGGCAAAACAGCTAGCCATCGAGTGGATGGAATGGGGGCCGGAGGTCTTCAAAAAAGCACGCCAGACCAACAGGCTCATCCTGCTCGACAGCGGCGCCTCGTGGTGCCACTGGTGCCACGTGATGGACCGGGTAACCTACGAAGACCCCGAAGTTATTGAAGTTGTCAACAACAAGTATGTGCCAGTTCGAATAGATCGCGATCGGCAAAGCGAGGTCGACGCGATGTTTCAACGAAGCCCCGCACTCGTGACCGGGCAGGAAGTGGGGGGCTGGCCTCTAACCGCCGTCCTGACGCCAAAGGGACAACTGCTCTACAAAAGCACCTTCTTACCGCCGCGAGCCGACAGCCAATACGGCGCATCAACCGGACTGGTGGAAATACTCATGAGGATCGACGCCTATTGGCGCGACAATCGTGAAGAGATCGACCTCGCCGCACACCAGCTTCAACACGCCACCGAAGAGCACCAGCGACGGATGTTCCAGCAGCCAGGCGAACTGTCCGACGAGCTTATCCTGCGAATCGTCAACGGTATTAAGCAGACCCACGACCAGGAGCATGGCGGGTTCGGAAGGAGCCCCAAATTCTTCAACGCCACCTGCATCGAGCTGCTGCTTTGCCAAGGCTGGGCCGGCGATCCGGACGCCATGGAAATGGCGATATCAACACTCGACGCCATCGCGTGCGGTGGCGTGTACGATCAAATAGGCGGAGGGTTTCACCGCTACAGCGTTGATGAAAAATGGCGATTGCCTCACTTCGAAAAAATGGCCTACGACAACGCCGCAATGCTGGCGCTCTATGCAAACGCCTATGCACTCAGCGGACGCGACGACTTCGCCAGAATAGCAACCGAAACAATTGAATTCATCGCATCGACGCTCGGGGGCAGGGGAGACTCCATCGGCTTCTACGCCAGCCAGGACGCAGACGCGACCGTCGATGACGACGGAGACTACTTCACCTGGACGCTCGACGAAATACGCGCCTCTGCCGGAGAAGACGCAGACGCAGCCATCGCCTGGTTCGACATCGACGCCACGGGCGACATCCCGCACAGGCCCGGCAGAAACGTCCCCGCCGTCACCCGCGGAATCGACGAAATCGCCGCCGCACTCGACATGCCCATAGACACGCTCGCCAGCAGCGTCGAAGCCGCACGAATAAAGCTTCGAAACGCAAGGCTCAAACGAAAAGCTCCCAACGTTGACACCACAATCTTCGCCGATGTCAACGGTATGATGATTGATGCACTCCTTACTGCGTGGCGACGGCTGGACAACGACCAAGCCCGAAAGATGGCGCTGACAAAACTGGACAGAATGCTCGCGACGATGCGAGATGACAGAGGAGTGTTCGCACATTACGCGGTAGACGACAGGCTCGAGGGACTGGGGTTGCTCTCCGACCAGGCGTGGATGGGAAGGGCGCTGGTCAATGCGTATACAGCAACAGGAAACGGCGAATACCTCGCAGCCGCCTTGCAGGTGGCCAAGTTTGTCCTGGCGAACCTGCGGGCCTCGGATGGTTCGTTCGTCAGCTCGCCGATAAAGACCTCGCAGTCGCCCCACGAAATTCCACCAGGCAGGTCGTGGGACGACGCCCCCGCCCGAAGCCCCTCGTCGGTGGCGGCTCAGATGCTCACAGACCTGGCCATGCTGACCGGAAACTTCGAGTTCAACGACACAGCCCAGCGGGCACTTGAAAGCTTCGCCGGCGGGGTAGACCCGAACTGGGGACTCTTTCTGGGAGGGTACGGCATGTCGCTTGACAGGCTGCTTCATGGCCCACGTACCGTGTGGATTGTCACCCCGCTCGAAGACGGCGTTACGCTTGAACTCGCACGCACCGCACAACGGGCGTTTATACCCAACAGCATTGTCATGGTACTGAACACCGCCGCCCCGACTCAGAAGGAAATCGCCTCACGCGTCGGACACCTCGGCCTGAGCGACCCCGCCGCCTTTGTCTGCGAACATCACCGTTGCCTGCCCCCAGCTCACAACCCAGACGATCTCGCCCAGCGACTCAACGACCTCCGCACCCCCTCAAACTCATGAAAAAATATTCCTGGTGAAGTTTGGATTCGTGGGGTGAGGGGGGAACAATGATGATGCGGTCATACTGCGCGCAACAAAGGTAGGGTTGA
>CAZWAT010000095.1:0-10483 GCA_964632015.1 uncultured Planctomycetaceae bacterium | reverse complement strand
CGTAGCGATCGACGCGGCAGGCTGTCAAAAGAAGATCGCCAAGCAGATCGTGGACCTGGGCACCCAGCGAGGTAGATTGGTTCGCTGAGAAAGGCAAGTGGAAGAACCTTCGCAGCCCGATTCGTGTGCAGGCAAGGCCAAAATGAAGGACTTTAGATGTCATTGCCCTGGGTAAAGTCTTGCCTGCGTTATTGAATCTCGACCACAAGATCCAGTTCGACAGGCACGTTGAGCGGCAGCTCCTTTACGCCCGTCGCGCATCTGCTGTGCCTTCCCACCTCGCCAAATATCGCCACGAGCGTGTCGCTTGCGCCGTTGGCGACCTTCGCCTGCTCTGTAAACCTATCGCTCGAATTCACATAGACGTTCATTCGAACAATTTTCGAGACGCGATCCAGCGATCCCGCAAGCCCCTTCACCGCCGCCAGGGCGTTGAGGGCCGACTGCTGGGCACACTGCTGGGCAAGCTCGATGGGAACCTCATCGGGCACCTTGCCCGTCGCTATCGGGGTTCCTCCACGAACGGGAACCTGCCCGGCGGTAAAGATCAGCTTTCCGGTTCGACAGGCAGGTAGATATGAACCTACCGGCCTGGGGGGCTGGGGCAATTCCAGACCAAGTTCCTCAATCTTCTGCTCTATGCTCATCCTGATGCTCCTGGTTTGGTTCATAAGATTCTATCGCCGGCTGGGGCGACGCGTCTTCTTCATCAGGAATTTCACCATCTTCTTGCTGGTGTGATTCGCCGTCGGGATTCTCTTCATCAGGCCTAAGACGAACGTTGATCTCGCCGAAGTTGCTTTCCTGGAACGCGACGATCTTCTTCAGACGGGCAAGCTCCAGAACCGCCAGAAACAGCCCGACCAGTTCAACCCTGTTCGTCCTACCCTCGAAAATCCTTCTGAACGTCATCGATCCCTCGCGGGAAAGGCGATCGAGAATGTCGTCGGCGTGGAGTTCGACGGGGGTATCGTCATAGATGACCTGATGGTGTCCGGGGCGCTGACCTATCGACTCCATCAGCTTGCTGAACGCTTCGAGCAGATCCCACACCTGAACGTCTTCAAGGTTCACCTGGGCCTGTTCGAGTTCGGGCAGCACGGGCTTGCGCGGATACCGCAGGGATTGACGCTCGGCCACGTGCCGGAGGTCACCTGCGGCGTCTTTGAATTTCTTGTATTCGAGCAACTGCCTGACCAGTTCCGCACGGGGGTCGATTCCGACCTCGGACGCCCCGTCCTCACCCGCCGCCTCGGGTGCTGGTAGCAGCATGCGGGTCTTGATCTCCAACAAGGTCGCAGCCATGACCAGGAACTCACCGGCCATATTCGGGTCAAGCTCCTTGAGCACCTCGACGTACTTGAGATACTGCTCTGTCAGGCTGGCGATGGGAATATCGTAGATATCCACCTCGTCCCGACGAATCAGGTAAAGAAGCAGATCCAGCGGGCCGTTGTAGATGTCCAGGTTTACCCGATATTCTTCCATATTTGCACGTATATATCTATACTACTTAATGTTTGCCAAGCCTGCGGCCGCCCGTACGCGATTCATTGTCGCTTCGGCGACCTCGCGGGCGCGCCTGCCTCCGTCGGCAAGAACATCCCTGACGTAATCGGGGTTCTTCTCAAGCTCGGCGTATTTGTCGCGCGCGGGGGCGAACCGCTCGTTAATCAGTTCGGCAAGACGTTTTTTCGCGTGCCCGTAACCGTATCCACCCGAGCGATAGCTGGTGGCGATTTCTTCGACCTCCGCCGGCTGGGCGAAGAGTTTGAGCAACGCGAACACGTTGCACTTGTCGGGGTCTTTGGGCGCCTCCAGCGGAGTGGAATCGGTGACTATCTGCATGCACCGCTTGTGCGTCTGCTTTGCGGTGGCGAACATCTCTATCGTGTTGTTGTAGCTTTTTGACATCTTCTGGCCATCGAGCCCCGGCACGACCGCCACCTCGGGAACAATATGCGCCTCGGGCAGAACCAGTACATCCGAACCGAACGCCATGTTGAACTTGATCGCCAGGTCGCGCGTCATCTCGAGGTGCTGCTTCTGATCGGCTCCCACCGGAACCAGGTCGGAATCGTATATCACGATGTCGGCTGCCTGAAGCACCGGATAGTCCAGCAGGCCCATGCTCGCGGGAAGCCCCCTGGCGATTTTGTCTTTGTAGCTGGTGCCCTTTTCCATCATGCTCACGGGGCACACGCAGTTGAGAATCCACGTCAGCTCGGTGACCTGGGGCACGTCCGACTGAACGAAGAAGGTGCTTCGCTTCGGGTCGAGCCCCAACGCCAGGTACGCCGCCGCCACATGAAACGTAGCCTCCTGTAGCTTGCTGCTTTCCCGCATGCTGGTAAGAGCATGGTAATTCGCGATGAAATAGAAGCAGGTGTGGCCTTTTTCCTGGAGCTCGATGAACTGGCGAATCGCCCCGAAGTAATTTCCCAGGTGCAGCCTGCCCGATGGTTGTGTTCCTGACAGTATCCTCATGGTCATCCTTAAGTACGATGCCCGCATCCGATAGGCACAGGCATTACGCAAGCATACTTGCTGGCGGCTCAAAGTCAACGCAGGATCACTTCGGGTACGCCAATTGACGCGACGGATCGGGCCAATGATGTTGTAACTCGCCGGCGTGCCGGGTACTCTGGTTGCGTGAGTTCAACGAACGACAGCAAGCGTCTTCGCCCCGTCTGCGTATTCGATTCAGGTCTTGGAGGCCTGACGGTTGTGCGCGAGCTTATGAAGGTTCTTCCGGGCGAGGACATCATCTACCTGGGCGACTCGGCCCGCGTACCATACGGTACGAAATCGCCTCAGACGATTCAGCGTTTCGCTGCCGAGGACGCCACTTTTCTCCTTCAATTCGACCCCAAGCTGCTGGTTGTCGCCTGCAACACCGCGTCCGCAGCGGCAATTGACACGCTCGAAGCAATGTGCCCCGTTCCCATAATAGACATGATTCGCCCTGGGGCGGCTGCGGCGTGCGAGGCGTGCGAAGGACTCATCGGCGTAATAGGAACCGAGGCGACCATCACCAGCGGCGCTTATGTTCGCGCCATCCACGCCTGCGACCCGAACAGGGAGGTGAGCTGCGCACCGTGCCCGCTGCTGGTGCCTATTGTCGAAGAAGGACGCGCCGGCGATGACCCGATCGTGACGCATGTTCTATGCGATTATCTTCACGACATGCAGAGGCTTAGGCCGGGGGCGATGATACTCGGTTGCACGCATTATCCGTTACTGTCTGACGCAATCGCCAAGCTCATGGGACCCGACGTCATGCTTGTCAACAGCGGGCAATCGGCGGCTGCGAAGGCTGCGACACTGCTCGCACGCGGAAACGACACTAACCCCCGCCCCACCGGAGGGACGCTTAGATGCTTCACCACCGACAACCCTCAGCGTTTCGCAACCTTGGGAAGACGCTTCGGGGCCGATAAGATTACATCCGTGGACTACGTAGGCACAGATGAGCTGGAGAAACCCGTTGAAACACTCACGTAATTTTATACCGGCCTGTTTGGTTGCGATTCTCGCCTGCACATTCTTCATCGTCGGTTGCGGGCGAGTGTCGATGGTTTCCTCGAAGCGGGCCCAGAAACTCGCGCAGGATGTTTTTCATCCCACCGACGCCAACCGCAGACGCGAGGCGATTGTGAAGATATCCTCCCAGTCGTGGGGAAAGAAAGATCCCTACCTCGAAGCCTTTGCGCTGGTTGTGCGGAATGATCCGATGGAGCTAGTTCGGGCCGCCGCCACAGACGCGCTGGGCAACGCGGGCGAGATGAAATATCAACCCGTCGTGATCGAGGCGCTCAACGACCCCTCCGACATCGTTCGTTTATGTGCAGCCGAAGCTCTTGCGAAACTTCCCGAGGACGCCGCAATGAAACCGCTCGCCCAGGCCGCATTGAAGGATGACTGCCCCAAGGTTCGCCTCGCGAGCCTCAAAGCGATTTCACTGTACAGGCACATCGAGACTGTGCGAACGTCGCTCGCGGCGCTGCGTGATGCCGACTTCACGGTGCGACTGCAGGCCAGGACGAACCTTGTCGATCTGACCGGTATCGACCACGGATACGACACGCATCGATGGGAGCAGGTGACCGATTTCGAGATAGTCCCCCCACCGACCCCGAAGAGCAAATGGTGGAAGCTAGGCTGGTAGTGTCTGTCACTTCCTTCTGGGCGGTTTTTTGAGCAGTATTTCTTTGCAGGCGGCGAGTATTTCTTGGGGCTCGACCATTCTGCCCGGGCCTACATCTCCGCAGGCGAGTCTGCCTTGGGCGGGTCCCACAATGTGCACTCCCCATTCTTCGAGCTGCTTGATGTTTCGCTGGGTAGCGGGGGCGTTGTACATTCTGGTATTCATGGCCGGGGCGATGAGAATGGGGCACTCGCCGGTGGTGGACAGGCACAGGCTGCTGACGAGGTCATCGGCGATTCCGCATGCCATTTTCGCGATGATGTCGGCGGTGGCGGGCGCGATGACCATCAGGTCGGCGATCTCGGACAGCGAGATATGTCCGCTACGGTGTTCTTCGGTGCTCTGCCACAGGCTGCGATACACGCTTCGGGACGTCAGCGCCTGCATGGTCAGCGGCGTGATGAACCGCTGTGCCGACCGGGTCATGGCGACATTCACCCCGCACCCTGCCTGCACCAACTTGCTGGCGAGATCGGCGGACTTGTAGCAGGCAATTCCGCCCGAAAGGCACAGCAACACCTCGTAACGGGCCAGTGGTTTATCGCTGTCCATGGGCTTCTCCGCGTAAGCCGGGCGAACGGACTACTTCAACTCGGAGGGCTTGAGGATGTCCGAATGCTCGTAGTCGATGGAAATCTTGTCTTCAAGAATCTCCTGGATGACCAGTTCCATGTCGGTCATTCCTCGCTTGCGTTCAACCAGCGGGCGAGATCCCTGCATGATCTCGAGCATACGCTTCTGGATGAGCGCGGTGAGTTTGAACTTTCCGCCGACCTTGTTAACGATTTCTTCGCTTTTCAATGCCTCTATCATTTCGACTCCTGTACGATCCCGAGCACCTCTTGCACCGTCCGCTCAAGATCGTCATTGATAACCTGATGATTATACACGCCGCTTTGAATTGCGACCTCTATTTCTTTGCGCGCCTCGCCGAGCCTGAGCTCAAGCGACCTGGCGTTTTCGCTTCCTCGTCCGACAAGCCTTTGCTCAAGCGTCTTGTCGTCGGGCGGAACAATAAGCACATATGTCGCATCGGTCAATCGCTGGGAGACCTGCAACCCGCCCTGAATGTCTATCTCAAGCACTATCGTCCTGCCGGAATCGACGACATCCTGCACATCCCGCATCACCGTGCCGTAATACTCGCCGAACACCTTGGCCCATTCAAGCAGTTCGCCCCTGTCAATCATGCGACGAAAAGTATCGTGATCGACAAACCGATAATCCTTTCCGTCAACCTCGCCCGCGCGGGGTTTGCGTGTCGTGGCCGATACGCTGAAAACCGCCTCGCCACGCCGCACGACCTCCTTCACGATGGTGCTTTTGCCCACACCGGAAGGGCCGGTAATGATCACTACTTTTCCCTTCGAGCCGGCGCTACTCAACGTTCTGTACCTGTTCCTTTATACGATCTATCGCAGTCTTCATCTCGACCACCGCCATCGCGATTGTCGAATCCGACGCCTTCGAGCCAATGGTGTTCGCCTCCCGTAGCATCTCCTGGGCGATGAAGTCGAGCTTTCGCCCCGAAGGCTCGCTGGAATCAATCGACTTGAGAAGTTGCTCGACGTGGCTTGTGAGACGCGATATTTCCTCGGCGACATCGGACCGCTCCGCGAATATCGCCACCTCGCGGGCAAGCACGTCGGAGTCCATATCGATCTGGGCAGCACGCGTAAGCTCTTTCACCCTTATGGTGAGCCTCTCCTGGTAGTCAAGCACCACCTGCCCCACTCGCTGCGAAACAACATCGAGCCTGTCCAGAATCGCCTGCGACTGCGCCACAAGAACATCCTTCAGCGACTTGCCCTCTTGCAGTCGCATCTCGACCATCCGCTCGATTGCCTCCCTTATAAGGTTCATCAACTCATCGCGGGCGGGGGAAAGCACATCGCCAAGCTCTGGCGGTTCGCAAATGCCCGGAAGCATCAACATCGATCCGATGTCAATCCGAAGCGTGGGGTCGGCTTCGACTTCGAGTATACGCAGTTGATCGAGGTAGCTTGTCAACACCGTGGTGTTGATGCGCCCCGCCGAGAGCTCTTCGGGAAGCTTCATCTTCAGCGACAGCGAAACGGTGCCGCGAGTGATGGATTCCCGCAGAACCTTTTCGACATCGGCTTCGACGGACGACCATGAATCGGGCAGCTTTATGCAGGCCTTGAAATACCTGTTGTTGACCGAACGCACCTCGACGTCATATTCGACGCCGCCAATATGAGCGTGCGACGACCCGTAGCCCGTCATGGACCTCAACATTGCAGTTCTCCGCGTCACTGTGCAGACTGTTGCCCGGCAGGCTCTGTCGGCTCGACAGCGTCCGCGTCCGTTTCGTCGCCGGTGGTGGTACCGGCCTCGTCGGGGGACAGGTCCTGGGCGGCAGCATCTTCACCCTGCTGATCGCCAACCTGTGTCTGGGCCTGGTCTTCGACCTGTGACTCCTCGGCAGGCTGGGGCGTCTGGGTGTTGGACGCCAGTTGCGCGTCGTCGGCGCGGTAAACCAGTGTCGTCAGAACGCCCATTATCAGAAACAGTCCCGTAAGAACGATCGTGACCCATGTGAAGACGTCGCCGGTTCGTGCGCCAAACGCGGACGAACCCGCCCCACCACCAAGGGCAGCTCCTAACCCGCCGCCGCGACCCTTCTGAAGAAGAACCACGATGACCAGCAGAATGCAGATAACGGTGAACAATGTCGCCAGGAAAATATCCATGTCTTTTCTCTCTTAACCGGTTTTACTCAGCGTTGACGATACCGGCAAAATCACCGGCCTTCAAGCTTGCTCCACCAACCAGCGCGCCGTCGATGTCAGGTTGACCCATAAGCTCGGCTGCGTTGGAGGCCTTGACTGACCCACCGTACTGAATGCGAATCGAGTCTGATACATTCTTATCGTACATATTGCCCAGCAGTTCGCGAATCATCGCGTGAACTTCCTGAGCCTGCGCGGGCGACGCGGTCTTGCCAGTACCAATCGCCCAGACCGGTTCATACGCGATTGTAACCTTAAGCACGTCCGCTACCGATACGCCCTCAAGCCCAACTTTAACCTGGCGACGAACGACTTCCATCGTCTGATCGGCTTCACGCTCCGCCAGCAGCTCGCCAACGCAAAGAATCGGGGCAAGCCCATCGGTTATCGCCTTGAGAACCTTGCGATTGATAAGCTCGTCGCTTTCGCCTATTACGTGCCTGCGCTCGCTGTGACCAAGAATGACATACTTGCACCCGACGTCCTTGAGCATCGATGAACTTATCTCGCCGGTGAACGCGCCGTTGTCCTCGTAGAACATGTTCTGGGCGCCAAGGGCAATATTGCTGGACGAAATCATCTCACCAACGGCCCCAAGATATGTGAACGGCGGGCAGATGGCGACATCCACCTTGTCGCTCTTTCCGACAAGCTCGACAAGCTCGCCAACAAGCGCCTTCGCCGAAGCCAGCGAGGTGTTCATCTTCCAGTTACCCGCTACGAAAAGTTTTCTTGCCATCTTTCAATTCCTTTCAAACGGCGACGGATGCACCCGCCCCGCCATCTGGCTAGACTGTTTCCATTGCCCGCGGAAAGCTACCCAATACGTGCATTTCTCCGCAGAATTCCTTCGCTTCCGCCAGGGCGTGGGCGAAGTTCTCGTCCTCGCAATGGCCTTCGGCGTCCACAAAAAAGAAGTACTCCCAATTCCGACGCTTCGACGGACGGGTGTCGATGTTCGTCAGGTTGATTCCGTTGCGGGCGAATACGTTCAGCACATTCACCAACGCCCCTGCCCGGTGGGAAGTGGTGAAGATAATCGCGGTCTTGTCAGATCCGGTACGCTTCGTCGGCGTTGCCGATATCACCAGGAACCGGGTAATGTTATTGGGGCTGTCCTCGATATTCTCGAAAATGAGCCTCAACCCATATAGTTCCGCAGCCAGCGTGGAACCGATTGCCGCGAGCCCATGCTCACTGGCCGCCATCTCGGCAGCCTTCGAGCTGCTCGCGACGGGCAGAAGCTGAACCTCGCTGAAACTGCTCGAAAGCCAGTTCCTGCATTGTGCGAACACCTCGGGCTTCGACGCGATCACCCGGATGTCCTCAGGCGTGCAATTGCCCAGCAGGTTGTGATGTATCTTGACCATCACTTCTGCACAGACATACACGCTGGAGTTGATAAAGCTGTCCATCGTGTCGATGACGCCGCCCTCGAAGCTGTTCTCGATGGGCACCAACCCAAGGTCGCAATGCCCGCGACAGACCTCGTCGAAAACCGCGCGAATGTCGGCGAGCGGGAGGTATTCCACCGACGCGCCGAACTTCCGCTGGCTTGCAAGGTGCGAATAGCTCCCCTGCGGGCCCAGGTACCCGATACGCAGAGGTCTTTCCAGCGCGAACGACCCGCTCATCAACTCGCGATAAATCGCCTGGAGTGTGCTGGGGGGCAGCGGACCCTTGTTCAACTCGGAAATGCGGTTAAGAACCACGCGCTCACGATCGGGCGCGTAAATGGGCGTTCCATCGACCTGCTTGGCCTTGCCCACCTGGACAACCACCCGAGCGCGCTCGTTGAGCAACTCGACAATCCGCTTGTCGAGGTCGTCAATCGCCTGCCTCAGAACAGACAGGTCGGGCACGTTGTTGTTATCCATCTCCATCCGATCGATTTTGACACCACGTATCTATAACGCCCCCATCGCGGTAAAGATCGGTTTTTGTAACCTTATATGCCTCTGGGGTCAAGGGCATTTGAGGCAGGCAGACGCCTGTTATTGCGGGTGTCCCGCAGGATGTAACATTCCTCGTTCAATTCGCCGGGCCTTTTGGGTAGACTTTTGCCATGATAATAACAATTGACGGACCGGCAGGGTCAGGCAAAAGCACGGCCGCCAGGAGACTGGCAAAAAGGCTGGGAATTGCGTTTCTGGACACCGGCGCGACTTATCGCGCCGTAACGCTCAAGGCGCTGCGGGAGAAAACGGATATGTCCGACGAAAAAGCCATGGCGACAGTCGCCGCCCAGGCGGACATTCAACTTCTCACCACCGGCGATGAGCCCGTAGTGATGCTCGATGGCCAAGATGTGTCGAACGAAATACGCACCCCCCAGGTTTCGGAAATGTCAAGGTTCGCGGCCACTTCGCCCATGGTTCGAGAGGTTCTGGTCAAGCTTCAGCAGCGACTCGGGGCCTCGATGGGCAGCTTTGTCACCGAGGGACGGGACCAGGGCACCGTGGTCTTTCCGCAGGCACAGTTGAAAGTGTATCTTGACGCCGACGCCCAGGAGCGAGCCAGACGCAGGCACACAGAGCTTCGCCAGAGGGGGCATGAAGAGGAATATGACGAGGTGCTCAAGTCGATAATCGAACGCGACGCCCGCGACAAGGGCCGGGCTGTGGGGCCACTCGCCCAGGCACCGGATGCGGTGGTCATAAATACCACGGGAATGGAGATCGAACAGGTGGAACAAAAGCTCGTCGAGCTGGTGGAGGCGATAAAATGAAGGCCGCAACGAGTTATACCAACCCGCTGCTTTCAGGATGGCGACTGGGCGGGGGCGACATTCAATTGCCCAACCTGATGTACCGTGCGTGGCGAAACCTGTTCTACGCAACCGTTGGAACGCTTTTCAACGTGAGGGTGTACGAGAGGCATAACGAACCCGCAACAGGTGGAGTGGTGTACATCTGTAACCACCAAAGTTACCTTGATCCAATACTTATGAGCATGGGGCTTCGCAGACCTATGAACTACATGGCCCGCGACAGCCTGTTCCGCGCGTGGGGGTTCAGGCACGTGATCCGCAAGCTTAATGCCTTCCCCGTTCGCAGGAACACCGCCGACCTCGCCGCACTCAAAGAGGCGATGAGAAGGCTCAAGAACAACGCACAGGTGGTCGTCTTCGCAGAGGGAACACGAAGCCTCGACGGAAAAATAGCCCCCCTTCTTCCTGGCGTGGCGATGCTCGCACAAAGGGCAGCGACATGGACGGTGCCCGTCGTCATAGAAGGCGCAATCGAGGCCTGGCCCAAAAACCGAATACTCCCACGACCAGCAACAATACAGGTGCAATACGGACACGCGATCCACAAAAGCAACTTGGCGGGAATGTCCTCGCAGGATCTCGTTACTATGATGCACGCCAAACTGGTGGACATACAAAACCAACTCCGCCTTCGCCTTGGCAGAGAACCAATCAACTACGATTGACTATATCACTACCTCGTCGAACTGAACGAGCAGGCGCGGAGACGTTTTTGGAAATGTCAAGGGTTAGGACTATGTCAGGGTAAGGTGG
>CAZWAT010000094.1:0-10687 GCA_964632015.1 uncultured Planctomycetaceae bacterium | reverse complement strand
CTCGCCGGCGAAAAAGAACGCCGACAAAACTATCCCACCCGAGAGTATCCGATACATTATGTAGATCAGGACAACTTCGCCCTCTTCATGGAGCATCGGCCACCACAGCGTGATGACGGTATCGTCCGCCCCAAGCAGAAAGACGGGAGCGGCGGCGGCAACAACCCCCGCGGAGACCAGCATGGCAACAGGCAACTGCCATTTGAGATAATTCCTGTAGATCAGATACAGCCCCGCAATGACTATCATTATTGCGGATGTTTCACCAAGGTTGCCGGGAACCGCCCCCAGTAGCATGTCAGACATTGCGGGCATCTTCGCCAACGCCGTGCCTGCCGCTTGAGGAACCTTTTGGGGCGAAGGCAGATAAGCAATTCCGCTGTACTGGGGATTTGACGGCCCCAGATCTTTCAAGACCACGTCAGGCCTGCGAACCATGAACGCATCGGCTCCATCCGGAGCGGGTTGCCCCCGCCATGGATGTCCATCGGGCACATGCGCCCCTTGTCTTACATCGCCCCAAAGAAGTTGATCTTGCGCCAGCACCGGCCAACACTCGGGATTCATCGTTCCTGCAAAGAGCACCGCTGCCGCCAGCCTTCCCACAAGTGCGGGCTGCCACAGAAAATGTCCAACACCTCCGAATACTGCCTTGCCCACTATCACCGCAAAGGCTGACGCGACAAGAGCGACATACCACGGAGCCGTGGGAGGCATGGTCAACGCCAGAAGCACACCGGTCAGACACGCGTGAGTTCTACCTGTCAGAGCAGGCATGCGAGTTACAAGGTAATAGAGTTTCTCGATGAAGATGCATGACCCCACACACACCGCGGCGCTGACCGCCGCACGCCATCCGAAAAACAATATGCCCGCCAGCAACGGAGCACACGCAGCCATGATTGTGACGATAAATACAGTACGAACAGCTTCAGGAGCGCGCAACAATGGACCAGTCCCCAGCCCCCGCGCCGAGATTTCCGAAGCGGGCGAAGTCTGTGCCGGCAACATAGCGTTCACGCGGATACCTCCCGTTTACCACTCTTGGACACTCGGGAGCACTGGCGTTTCATCCATACCAATCTGCCGCACAGATCAAGACGAGCCGGACACACATATGAACACACGCCGCATTCCACACAGGCCTGTACCTTCAGACGACGCGCCCGGGCAAGATTGCCAAGCTCAAAACAGTCATTGAGGGATCGTACATTGAGTCTAGAAGGGCAATGGTCAGTACACCAGCCACAACGTATGCACGGGCTTGGCGAGTGGCGGGGCAACGTGTTGATGTTCAATACTGCATCTGTTGATGCACACACAACCACTCCGGATGCCAGATGCACCGGCCCCATCGGCCCACCATGAACAACCGTTTCTTCGCCTCCTTCGATGAGGTTGGTGCAGTCGGTACCATACGGCGTCCAGTAATTGCCCCTGTTGAGTTGCCCGTTACCGTTTACAGTGACAACCCTCGCAGTCTGGGGCGACTGACACGCAACCCATCGGTAAGCGGCGAAGCAGGTAGAGGCGTCGGTCACTCCCACGCCCACATCGAAGGGTTCCTTGCCGATAGGCGTTTCTCTGCGTTGCAGCACCTTGACCAGCACAAGGTCGTTGCCCACAGGATACTTGGGAGGAAGGGCGACCATCTGGATTCCGCATGCGCGTGCAGCCCCCACAAGCTTGCGATAGTAGCTAGTATGACGCTGATCCACCGCCAGGATCATCTCTTTGGCTGTCAACGCTTTGGCGATGATCATCAATCCCCGGATAACCTCCGACCCATGTTCAGCCAGCAGCCTGTGATCAGCGGTCACGTATGGTTGAGATTCCACCACGTTCATTATGATCAGTTCACAGCCTGCGCGTCTACCTCGTTCAACCCATTTACCCAGGGGTTCAATGTCAGGTCTGGCGGTCGTCAGTCCACCAGAGTTCAGATGGTTGCGGATATCCGGGGCAGAGGCGTTTCGCCAATCGTATACCGGTGCAAGGCTGCGGATTGCCGATGTCGTCCGCACCGCGAGAATCTCGATGGCGAGCGAATTTATGGTTCCCGTCCCGCAGGCCACCTTTGCAGTGACCGTTTTCCCTATTCTTCCTGACGCCGGAGCGTAAATGTCTACGCCTTCGGAGCCAGTGGCGATTTTCTCGCCGGCGGTGACAGAATCACCTTCCTTTACACTCAGTTCAGCGGGAGATCCTCCACAAGGGGCAAGAGGCACACGCAGCAACCTGGGGCGAGGGCACGCCTCAATGGACAGCCCCAGTGTCGCGCGTTTCTCGTCAGGCAGATCTATGCCACCACTGAATGAGCCGTGTCTGCGAAGAAGCATGCCTTTGTCCCTGCCTGTACCCGCTGCCCGCAAGCCCGCTAGCGCAGCCTGTTCTTGTCGGCAGCGTCAAGCTGTTTGATCAGTTCGTCAACATACTCGTATTTGGCTTGGCGCATAAGCTCAACCAGAAGCTGTTGCTGGGCATGCGTCGCCATCTTCTGGCGAACCAGGTCTTCAAGGGCCACTCGAGCATCCTCGAAGCTTACATTCTTGGCAGGTATGATCTTCTCAAGCCTGAGAATATGAAAGGCGTATCCAACTTTGACCGGTGAACTGATCTGCCCCTCCTGGGAAAGAGCCATTGCCACCTGGAGCATCGCCGGTGGAAGCTCCGAAGCGGCGCTTATCGGTGGCAGTAGACCACCATTTGCCGCTGATGGGTTCTTGGAGTACTTCCTGACAAGCTCCACGAAGTCTTCACCGTCCATAAGCATGTTCAGCATTCGCTGGGCTTCGTTGAGAGATTCCACCTCGATATGCCTCACCTGCACGCGCCTGCCGAAATGTTCGGTGTATTCGCGTTGCAACGACTCATCAGTGACATTAAGCCTGGGCAGCACCATTTTTCGCAGCAGTGCGTTGCGTTCAACGGCCATATCCCAGGTAACACGCGGCATCTGCTTTTCCTGCAGGAACTGGGCCAGCAAGCGTTCGCGCTGCTGAGGCTCTTCTACAGTGCTGAAGGTGTCGGCGAGCATTCGTTGATGCTCACGCTCGATGTCCTGAGGTTCAAGCGCCACGTTGTTGCGATCGGCCTCCTGCTTGACAATTTCGGTGACAATGAGTTGCTGCCCCATTGCCAGACCCTGACCGCGAACCAGAACATCGTATAGCTGGCGCATATAAATGGGCTTGCCGTTTACCAATGCCATTACTGGCAAGTCTTCGAGATTGGCAGCGCCTGACACATTCGTGGAGGTGTCGTGCCGAAGCGGCGTGGGGGGCTGAGGATCTACCGGTTCCGGCGGAGCGCATCCGCCCACAAGCATAAACACGGTCATTACCAAAACTACAATCATCGTATTACGCATGGGGAACCTTTCTGTGATCATGATAGAGTAGCCTTTGCAGATGCGGTGAGTCAACTGACCTTGTTGCACGTGCGACAACCAACCTTATGATAACACTGAAACCATGAGCATAAACACAACCAGGTTGGCGCCATCTCCCACCGGCGCGCTTCATGTGGGCAACGCGAGAACGTTTCTCATCAACCACCTGTTGGCCAAACAGCGTGGTTGGCGTGTGCTGCTTCGCATTGAGGATCTTGACGGGCCCAGAATCAAAGGCGATGCCTCAGACATCATGGATGAACTGAGGTGGCTGGGTCTGCAATGGGAGGATGAACCCGTATATCAGTCGAAGCGATGCGGCATTTATGAAGGCGCACTGAAGCGGTTGCACACCCAGGGATGGGCATACCCTTGCACGTGCAGCCGTCGTGATGTGGAAACGGCGGCAAGTGCCCCTAATCTGGGAGATGCGCGCATTGTCTATCCGGGCACCTGTCGTGGAAGGTTTGCCAATGCTCAAGATGCCGGCGCATGCGGCAGACCGGTTGCGTGGCGACTGCGCGTTCCACAGCACAAGGTCACATTTGCGGACAGATTCTCGGGGGTTCAATCCTTTGATCTGGCTTCGACTTGCGGAGACTTCGTGATCTTCAAATCCGACCGGCAGGCGGCTTACCAACTCGCGGTAGTGGTTGATGACGCCTGCTTCGGGGTGAACCGAATAGTCCGCGGCGATGATCTTCTGGAATCATGTGCAAGACAAGTTCACATAAGGTCACTGCTTGAAATGGAAGACCCCGTGGAGTATTGGCATTTGCCGCTGGTGATAGGCCCAGACGGCAGACGGCTTGCCAAACGCCATGGCGATACCAGGATTAGTTACTATCGCCGCAAAGGGTGCACGCCTTACCGGCTTTGGGGGCTGATAGGATATATGTCAGGCATCTTTGACTCGCGGAGGGAGGCAGACATGAACGATTTGCTCATGAAGTTCGATATTGCCGCCATGCCAAGCTCGCCTGTGGTCTTCGGCCCACGGGATGATGCGTTTCTGCTTGGTGGATAAAGACTATTGCTCGGATCTCAAAGGTCGGGCCATCAACTCGGCAATGGCTTCACGCGGCCCAACGTTACCAAACAACACATCATATACGCCACGCGTAATCGGCATCTCGACATCATGGCGCCTGGCAAGCTCGATAACGCCCTTGGTGGTGGCGACTCCTTCCACAACCGAATGAGTCACCGACAAAGCCTCTTCAACTGTTTTGCCCTTGCCAATAGCCTCGCCGAATGAACGATTCCTGCCAACAGGCGAGAAACACGTGGTAACCAGGTCTCCCATTCCCGCCAATCCCGCAAAGGTCGCCGGCTTGGCGCCCATCGCCACGCCCAGCCTCGTTATTTCAACCAGGCCCCGCGTCAAAAGTGCCGCCTTTGCGTTATTTCCCGCCCCGAGCCCATCCAGAACTCCCGCGGCGATGGCAATGACATTCTTTGCAGCCCCCGCCATTTCCACGCCCACCAGGTCGTTGTTGGTGTAGACGCGAAAATACGGGCGGGAAATGCTGTCTTGTATCTGACGGGCAAATCCTTCGTCCATGGACGCAACAGTCACTGTAGCCGGAAGATGACGCGCGATCTCCGGGGCGATTGATGGACCTGAAAGGGCGGACAGCGGCCTGTCTTCGCCCAGAACATCAGCAAGCACCTGTGTTGGCCGGAGGAGTGTTTCGGTTTCTATGCCCTTGGCTACACTGCATATTCCAAAATTATCAGGAACATGCCCGGCAAGTCGCGTCCAGACCTGTCGCATGTATTGAGTTGGCACTGCCGATATCGCCAGATCGGCGCCATTGAAAGCCTGCTCGTCTTCGCTGGTTATCTCGATGGTCTGGGCTATCGGTATCCCTGGCAGAAATCGCTTGTTTTCTCTGAATTCACTCAGTTCGCGGGCAGCATCTGGGAATGCCGACCACAACCTGACCGATATACCATTTTCAGCAAGCATGTTGGCGCAAAGCGTCCCCATCGCGCCATCGCCAATCATTGATATAGTCTTCGTCATCGCCGTACAGTAATTAATGCTGGGTGCATTGTCCAGCCACTGCACAATTCAATAACTCTGGTGAGGTCGGCAATGAAGCATCTGGCAATCAGCGTGCCTGACGAAGCTGGCGCAGAAGCTCATTCAACGTCGTCGGCACGGACCGCATTTCCGCCGGCAGCCGCCAATATATGGTGCGTTCGTCACTTAACCTTACCGTACCAGAAGCGTCACTGAAGAGGCGCTTCACCTTGTTTGCCTTGGACACCTTGAGAACCACATCAGGGTCTATTCGCACTATACTTTCGATCCCCAAATGTCCGGCATTAATTCGCACTTCCGCCAGATCAAGCATGGTCTGCACCTGGTTCGGAACCACGCCAAACGCATCCACCAGGTCGTCCCTGAGTTGTCGAAGATCGTCCACCTCTAAACACGCGCCGAGGCGACGGTAGATCTCCATCCTCTGTCGCTCGGATGGTATGTATGATCTGGGAATCAACGCCTCAACGCCAAGCTCCACATGCACGTCGCGCCGCGGTGGCCTGGGGTTGCCCTTGACCGCACTGACAGTCTGTTCGAGCAACTGGCAATACAGTTCGTATCCCACGGCGGCAATGTGACCGCTCTGTTGAGCCCCAAGGATGTTTCCCGCCCCACGAATTTCTAGATCTCGCATGGCAATTTGAAATCCAGCTCCCAGATCGCTGAATTCTTCCACCGCTTTGAGTCGCTTGGCGGCATTGGAGTTAACCGGCCTGCTCTGGGGCAGGAGCAGATAACAGTACGCACGATACTTGTATCGCCCAACCCTCCCGCGAAGCTGGTGAAGCTCGGCCAGGCCAAATCTGTCGGCGTTGTGAATAATGATCGTGTTGGCTGTGGGGATATCAAGTCCACTCTCAATGATCGTTGTGCAAACAAGAACATCTATCTGCCTGTTCACCAACCTGAGCATCACTTTTTCCAGCTCGCCCTCTTCCATCTGGCCGTGTCCGACGTCTATCCGGGCATCCGGCACGAGGTTCCTGAGCCGTTGGGTCAGGCTTTCTATATCCATTACGCGATTGTGAACGAAAAACACCTGCCCTTTTCTATCAAGCTCGCGAAGGATGATCGACTTTATCAACTGGTCATCATAATGCGTCACCTCGGTATGTATGCTGCGCCTGTCGAGGGGGGGGGTTGATAACGAACTGATGTCCCTGAGCCCAAGCAGCGCCAGATGCAACGTCCGCGGTATGGGTGTGGCGGTCAAAGTGAGCACCTCCACCTCGGCCCGCATCTGCTTGAGCCACTCTTTGTGTTCCACGCCGAACCGCTGTTCTTCATCGATGACAACCAGCCCGAGATTAGAGAACCGCACATCTTTGCTGAGCAACCTGTGCGTTCCGATAAGGATGTCGATTCCCCCTGTCGCCAATCGTTTAAGAATCTGCGACTGCTGAGTCGGGGTTCGAAATCGGCTGATCATGTCAACAATTACCGGAAAATCGGCGAAACGTTCCCTGAAGGTATTGTAATGCTGCGACGCTAAGACTGTTGTGGGCACCAGTACAGCCACTTGTCTCCCGGCTTCGACGGCCTTGAACGCGGCGCGCATCGCCAGTTCTGTCTTTCCAAAGCCCACGTCGCCGCACAGGAGCCTGTCCATAGGCTGGGGACGCGCCATGTCTTCGGATATCTGGGACATCGATATTATCTGGTCAGGCGTCTCGCTGTAGATGAACTGCCCATTGAATTGTTCCTGCAATTCGCTGTTTTTGGGATAACTCACCCCGGAGCTATTGGCGCGCATCGCCTGGACCCTGAGCATCTGTGCGGCCAGATCCTGAACAGCCTCGGCGGCCTTTTGTTTCTGCCGGCTCCAGAGCGTACCTCCAAGCTTGCTGAGCGTGGGCCTGATTCGACCTGAACCGACATATTTCTGAACAAGATTGATTTGAGATGTGGGAACATGAAGCACCGCGTTATCGGCGAAACGTAACGAAAGAAATTCTTCGCTCGCCCCTTCGCGGTCAATTGTCCTGAGTCCTTCGAACTTCGCGATGCCATGGGCAACATGAACGACGTAATCGTTCTCCCGCAGATCCATCAGCGACTCGATGGGCCTTCCCTGGCGGATGGCGCGAACTTTGCGCACCTTGGCATAGCGATGGTAGATCTGATGATGGCCGACACCCAGCAGCCTTCGCGCAGGCCAATAGAAGCCCGATGTCAAATGCCCGATGCGAAGGTTCACCCGGCCCGCAAGAAACGGGTGCGACTGCTCAAGATGCTTGCGGAAATGCTCCTGCTCTGCCGAGTTCTCACAATAGATCCAGACATCGGCAGTGTGGGCAAGCTCCTCCAGCTCAACCAAAGCCTCGGGAGCGTTCAGCGACAGTGTCTCCAGAGAACGAATCCCCAGCGAAGAATTCTTCTTCGCATCTGCTCTCGCGAATGGACGAAGCTCCAGACGCGCGAATCGGTCCGCTTGTCCCAAACCCCGTGCCGGGTCGAGCATCCACTTTGCCCACCTGCCTGAAGCCGTCGAATCCTGGGTACGACGATATAGTTGATCCGCCAAGTCGTCTATCTCGCGCCTGTTGACTGTGACGATGATCGTATCCTCAGGAAGATAATCCAGAAATGCCGCGCTTGCGCCAGACGATTCGGGCACGACCAGGCTCATTATGTCGCATGCGTCCAACAGCTCCAGGCTGCGCTGCGTATCCAGATCAATAGATCGGATGGAATCCACGGTGTCACCAAAGAACTCCACCCGCACCGCCATTGCCCCACCAACGGGAAAGATATCGACAATGCCGCCCCTGTGTGCGAACTCACCCTGCTGGTCAAGCTGTTCAACGTGTTCAAAACCCCCGTCGACCAGCCAGCGCAAAACGCGATCAATATCGTACTGCACACCAACTTGCATTGTAAGTCTTGATGCTGACAAGGCTTGCGTATCCGGAACCGGCTGGAGCATTGCCATTGCATCACTGGCAATGATCATGGGCGACGAGCTTGGCTGGTTCACGAGGCTATTGCACAGTTTCAACCGATCCCCGGTGACATCTTCGTTGAGATGCTCCGTGCCAAAATCTATCTCCCAGGCAGGCAGGATGCTGGCTCTTAAGCCCGTGAGCACCTCGATGTCATCCGCGAATTCGTCAGCATCCTCACCATGGGGGGCAATGAACAGTATGGGCCTTTTGGTCATGGTTGCTGCGGCGGCAGCGCATAAGGCGACAGACGATCCCCATGCTCCATCGATCTCAACTGTTTTGGAAGGCGCAATGCGACCCATCGCAAGCTTTAGCTCGCGCGCACCCATCGCCTTCGATAGTGGAGACTTGATCTTTGTACTGACAGGCATAAGCGGATATCCGGTGCGCCGTCACGCGGCACAACCCATACTTAATATACGCATCTCTTTCGGCAGTCGATTAAATTTCAAGCGTGCTCAAACCTCTCCGACACGTTCCGGAAAAGAATTGCAGCAAGAATCGGCTGGCTTATAATGCGTAATAAATTCAAGGCCCCATGTGATACAAGAATAGTAGGGCAAAAGGCTTGTCTCACCTGCTCGCTTTTGACGCAGCAGGTGGGATAACAAGGAAGGAAAGGACAACTCCGATGGCCCAAGAGCAACAAGAGCTGCGCGGTGTCAATTGGAACGAGGTTTTCAGCTTCACCCAGATCTTCAAAAGTTTCCGCATGGCCATTCACCCAAGCAAGCTGGCGCTGGCGTCAATGGCGTTGGTGGTGGTTCTGCTTTCGATGCTGATCCTGGATCTTGTTTGGGGCGTGGGTGGGCAATATGTGCAGAATCAGGAGATCCCCGCACACGCAACTATGGCCGGGGCCGATTTCCGCCAAATCAAGAGCCAGTGGCAAGATAACAGGTTGCGAGTGGCAGCGGAGATCAAGGCGTTTTCGGACAACGAGCGACAGACGTTGTCGCGATATCAGGATCTTTACGTCGAAGCAGCCAATCTAAGGGGGCTTGATCCCGCCCCGTTCCGTCAGACGATTCGACAGGCGGCCTCTGACCAACCAACCCGAGCAAACGCAAAAACTCTGTTTGAAGAGGCGGTTCAAAGGCGTGATTCTGTATCAAAGGTGCTTGGTGAAGCGAATAACTTCCTTGATGAAGAAACCGCAACAATTAAACGCCTGATCCGCGATGCCCGCGGCGAAACTGCCGACGCCGCCGAGCAGGCACTGGCGGCGAGAAGGCTTGAGTTCCAGCAGGCCATCCAGACAGTCCGCGGTCAGCGGGTGGGAGAGGCCTTCGTCGCATATCAGCGAAACTGTCTTGTTGGCGCAGTGGAAGCAGTTGCCAACCTTAATTTTGTTGGCAACCTCAACAGGTACAATGATCTCCTTCAGCGCCGCATGCCAGGCCCGGTAGCGATTGATCCGCTGAGTCTTCAAGTGCCAAGCCTCGATGCTCCCCGTCGCCCGCAGGCGTTCGACATCCAAATACAGAATCTTCCCCAGCAGGTTGACGCCCGAGGCCCGGGACTGGTGCTCTGGGTACTCATGAGCTATCGTGGCTTCGTCTGGCTGATCGCGCAGCACTGGGTATATGCAGTTGTCTTCTTCGTGATCACACTGGCAGTGGTGGCACTGTTTGGCGGGGCGATCAACCGCATTGCAGCCCTGCATTTCGCCCGCGAAGAGAAGATATCAGTCTTTCAGTCGCTGCGGTTTGCTATCGCGAAATTCTTAAGCTTCTTTACGGCTCCATTGATTCCCATCGGCGTCATGTTCGCCATTGGGGCATTACTGGTGCTAAGCGGATTGCTGCTGAACATTCCATATCTCGGCGAGATCATCGTGGGCATCCTGTTCTTCCTGTCCATACTGGGCGGGTTGGCAATCGCGTTCCTGACAGTCGGCCTAATTGGCGGCTCGCCGCTGATGTACCCGACAATTGCGGTGGAAGGATCAGACGCGTTTGACGCCATCTCCCGCAGTTACAACTACGTATATGCAAGGCCATGGCGCGCGATTGTTTATGGCGCAGTTGCAGCCGTATATGGCGTCATCACCTATCTGTTCGTTCGCCTGTTTGCATTTGTGGCGCTGCAAAGCACCCACATGTTCGTCAAATGGGGCGTGTGGAGTGACGGTCAGAGCATCGCCCCCGGCGCTGACAAGGTGGACGTGATCTGGGCAGAACCGACATTCTGGTCGTTTATGGGTCCGTTCAACTGGGCGGCAATGACAGCCGGAAGGCATTACATTGGCGCTCTGCTTGTGAATTTCTGGGTGTTCCTGGTGGCTGTTGTGGTGGT
>CAZWAT010000093.1:0-10794 GCA_964632015.1 uncultured Planctomycetaceae bacterium | reverse complement strand
GATGAGGCGTTGGTCGCGGCAATCATCGCGGCAGGGGCCAAAACCGAAAGCATAGACCATGCCCGTGAGCATGTGCACGAGTCGGCGGATGAAATGACGACATGCGCTGTCTGCATTGGGCGATACGAGACAGCCGCATTCTCGCAGGCCAACGAACAGGCTTGTTATGACCTGCGGCAGGCAATTGACAGTCTTTCGCAAGTAATCGAGCGGATGCTTGACGCCGATCCCGCGGGCAATGTTGCCCGCTTGCAGCGTCAACTCGCGCGGGACATTGACAATCTGGCGAGCAGTACAGATGAGATGTCACTGAAACTTGGCGTCGGAAGTGACGTCGGAAATCTGTCAGAAGCGGCGGGGATGATGAGCGACTCGGCTGATCAGATAACCCGGCAGAATCCGCTCAAGGCGGTTGAGCAACAACAGCGGGCCGTCGAGTTGCTCCAGCAGGCCAGCAGATATCAGCTTGCGCAGATCCAGCGAAAGCTCCAAGAGCCAGTGACCGATACGAACCAGCAGCAGACGCGTCAGAGCGAACTGCTCCAGAATGCACGCGAACTTGCCAACGAAATGCGTGAAGAGCTTGGCCTGGACGCGCCGGGTAGCAAAGGCGTTGGGGCTTCTGGCGAACAGATGGCCCAGGCGTCGAAAAGCCTTGCCCGCAATGACGAAGCAGCCGCCCATGGACATCAGCTATCAGCACTCGACATGCTCGCTCGTGCGCAGGACGAGCTTGCCGAAGCAATTGATCGAATTGAAAAGGTCACCCAAGATGAACAGATCGAGGCTATCGAGCAAGCTCTGGCGAGGATACTTGACAACCAGACCAGCATCGCACAACGGACTCGCGAAACATGGCTCCAACTGCTCGATGCCCGTGACACTGCGCCGCCAAGGGTGAGAGTTTATGAACAAACGCTGCGGGTCATGGCCGGGCAGCAGAAACAACTCGCCGACGACGTCAAACAGGTGCGCGACATGCTGCTTGGGGAAGGACGAAGCACCGTCTTTCCGGGCGCGTTGGAGCAGGTCGACGAACAGATGTGCAGCGTCGCGACCAGGCTCGGCGAGGCGCTGGGGGATACGGGTACGCAGCAGGCGCAGCGGCGCATCGTACGGATGCTTCAGGCGATGATAGACGCGATTCGCGAACGCCTGGGCGAAGGCGACCAATCACCGGGCGCAGCCGGTGGGGGACAAGGCGACGGCGGGGGAGGCGAACGTTCCCTTTTGCCTCCACTGGCCGAGCTCAAGCTGCTCAGGATGATGCAGATTCAACTCAACGAACGAACCGCCGAGGTGGATCGACTCCGACAGGAGGGCAGACTTGACGACGCGGATAACGCAATCGGTAAGTTGACCCGTGACAGCTCGACCATAAGAAAGCTCGCCGAGCGAATGCGTGATCGCATCGAGCAATCACGTCATCAGGGAGGCGAGCAATGACCAGACAAGCGCACATTCCGCTCACCTGCGTGATAATCACCATTGTTACATGTGCAAGTACA
Organism: uncultured Planctomycetaceae bacterium; assembly: GCA_964632015.1. GTDB lineage: Bacteria > Planctomycetota > Phycisphaerae > SM23-33 > SM23-33 > JAAYCO01. The sequence goes on along the minus strand of CAZWAT010000093.1, from coordinate 9,286 downwards.
TGCTTGGCAGGAGGCGATTCGCAGCTTCCCGGCGTCTCATCGAGCGAACGCGAGGAGTTTCTTGCCCAGGCCCGCGTTGCGCACTTGGCAAGGGAACGGGCCGAGTCGGCCGATGAAATACGCTTGGGCCTGATGTATTTCGACGAAGAACTCACCCGGCAAGCGATATCGCTGCTGGAGAACGCCTCCCCACAGGGTGCTAAGGCGAACGTCGAGGTAATAATCAAGGCTTTTGCCATAGTGGACGGCCCTGTCGGACAAGCACTTGACCTGCTTGAGGCGAACGAGCCCCAGGCCGCTATGAATATTATCGAGCCACTAGTGGGTCAGCATAGCAGCGGACAGGGCGACGCGGTAAGGCGGATTCTCTGGGCAAGGTGCCTCAGGGCGCTGGCCCGCGACGACGCCATCGATGCCTACCAACAAATACTGGTAGAAATGCATCATAGAATCAGCTTCTGCGCCTGTGCCGCCATCGAGGCGGGGGAGCTGTTCGAACAGTCGGGCAGGGGGTTATACGCCATGCGCCTGTATTCGTATTGCATGACGAATTACGGGCTGGCGTTGTGGGACGACGATATCTCGACCCTGCTTAGAAGGATTGAACGACTTAAGGAAATCTACCGCGACCCGCTGGGCCACGTGGTCAAGTCGATGCGGGATGTAGAGACTCACCTGCAATCGACCCATACCGGCGAGGATGTTCAACGGCAGCAGCAACAGATACTCATGCTTATCGAAGACCTGATCAAGAACCAGCAGGATCAATCATCCTCATCAAGCAGCGAGTCCCAATCGGCATCGGACGAAGAGGGCCAACCCGCGCCGGGAGGTGGTGGGGAAGATGCGGCATCGGATCAGAAGGCGTCCGCACCGGCTGCGGCGAGCAGGCTTGTTCCGGGTGTGGTTGCCCGTCCCGTCCGTGAAACCAGCACGTACAGCGGTGACGCCGATGACGACTGGATCAAACTGCCTCCACATCAACGTCAACGGCTGGTGGAGATGATGCGAACCACCATGCCCCAGCGATACCTGAACCTCATCCGCGACTACCGCACCGGCGTTGCAAGGGAACCCTGACGCCAATCACGCCACCACGAATTGGCAAGGAAGATGTGTTGACGAGTCATTCCGCCCACGAGAGTACTTGACCTGGCGGGGCATATTACCGATCATATGTTGTGGATTCATAAGTTTCTTTTCGGGGCACGCAGAGGTGAGATGACTCAGGCTGGACATCATCGTCGTGTGACATTGCAGGACATCGCCGACAAGGCACACTGTTCGCGCAATACCGCAAGTCTCGCGTTGCGCGATTCGCCAAGAATATCCCCCGTGATGCGCAAGAAGATTCACGCCATTGCCGACAAAATGGGGTATGTGCCCAACCTTGCCGCGCGGAATCTCATTACTCGTCGCAGCGGGATGATCGGCGTGTATGTTCGCCAGATACGAGACGCAGTGCGTATGGAGCTTGTGGAGTCGTTGCTGAGGGAACTTCATTCGCCCGATTATCGACCAGTTCTGGGGGTAGGCAATCAACAGGTGCAGTGGTCGGCGTCTCCGTGGATGGGCACATTCCGTGAGATGCAGGTCGAGGCGTTGGTCATAGTTTGCGAGGCCGACGCTACTCTTCCCACATGGGCTAGTCGAATTCCGACGGTGCTGGTCGGCAACGATCCAATCGGCTCGCTCAGGTGCGACAGCGTGGCGATTGACCGCTACGAGGCGGGGGTAATGGGCATCGAGCACCTGGCGTCGAGGGGACACAAGCGAATCATTGTTGCGTGTCCGGGATACGCCGACGGCTTCAGCAAAGGCTGCGTCGACAGCATTCGCAAAATGGGCCTGCACGCGGTTACCCTGCATAGCGAAACCCCCAGAAGCAGTCTAGTGCGGGTCACCGCGGATATGGTCTGCTCGAACAGATCAGCGAAGAATCGCGCTACTGCAGCCATTTTTGGCGATTCCCCGCAGGCGGCGCATTTTCTGCACGAAATGCACACCAGGGGCGTGCGATGTCCGGACGAAATCGCGGTGGTGGGTTATGACTTTTTCCCATGGGCACACATGCTCAAGGTTTCGCTCACCACGATAGAGCAGCCCATCTACGAACTTGCATCCGCGGCGGGCGAGACGATTAAGCAGAGGCTTGCATCTCCTAAGGATTCACCAAGGCAAAGAATCCTGCCACATTGCCTTGTGATAAGAGATTCAGGCTGAGTACGCGACCGTGATTGTCGGGGCTTCCGATCGGAAGAGCAAAGCCCGCTCCAGAACTTCCCCAACGGGACCTTGATGACCCGCAATAAGCGAAACTGCACAATAAAAAGCGATAATGCCGTATTAATGTATTGACTGTCGGGGGGCACGCTATTATTGAAGACAAGACCACGGTGGGCGATAGGCTCCCGTGCAGAAAATGCTTTGGCGAACGGAACAAACCCGCCGCTGACGAGAAAGCGAGATTGCTTTGCCTGAAAAAACTCTCCTTTATGATTTGCATGTTGCCCACAACGCCAGGATTTTCGATTTCCATGGTTGGTTACTGCCGGTGCAGTATGAAGGAATAATCGCCGAACACAATCAGTGCCGCCAGTCGGCGTCGCTCTTCGACACCAGCCACATGGGGCAGTTTCTGTTTAGCGGCCCCACTTGTGCGCAGGATATTTCTCGGCTGTTGACCCGCAACGTGGTGGAGATGAAGCTCGGTCAGTGCAGGCTTGGCATGATGCTGAGAGAGGACGGGGGAATCATAGACGACACCGTCGTTCTGAAGCTTGGCGAAGAGGAATTTCTGCTGTTCGTCAATGCTGGCACCCGCGAAGGCGATCTGGAATGGATCAAATCGCACATCGACCCGCAGACGTCGGTTGTTGATCAGACCTTCAAGTGGGGCAAGGTGGATGTGCAAGGCCCCCTGAGTTACAAGGTTCTTTCCGGTCACGTGGAGGATGATCTTTCATCGCTTCGTTATTACACAGGCATGCGCACCCGGTGCATGGGCACAGACGCCATCATCACCAGGAGCGGATACACCGGTGAACTTGGATACGAAGTCTGCGCCAGTGGACAGGATATCGTAGAAATAGCCCGGGTTCTGCTTGAAAACCCCGCCCTCAAGCCCGCCGGGCTCGGAGCGAGGGATCTTCTTCGTCTGGAGATGGGCTATCACCTCAGCGGGCAGGACTTCAACAGCTCCACCAATGCCGCCGAGGTTGACATAGACCGCCTGTTGAGGTCAGATCATGGATACATCGGCAATGAGGCGGTGAAGCGGATGCGTCAATCGCAGCCCGAGCGCATTCTTGTCGCCCTTATCGCCGAGACGCGAAGAAAGATGTCAACCCACGACCAGATCATTTACGATGGGCAGGTTGTGGGCGAAATCACCTCCGGAGCGTTCAGCCCGAGCTTGAACGCGTCAATAGCAATGGGCTACGTCAAACGATCATTGAACGAGGTGAACACAGAGCTTATTGTGAAAACACAACGGGCCGAGATCACCGCAAAGGTGACTTCAAAGCCCATGTACAAGGATGGTACTTGCAGAACAACCCAATTGGAGCCAGTAAATGAGCATCCCCAGTAATCTATTGTATAGCGAACAGCATGAGTGGATAAAGGTCGAAGGCGACACCGCGACGGTGGGCATTACCCAGCACGCCAGCGAGGCCCTTGGCGATCTGACTTTCGTTGAGTTGCCCCCTGTGGGAAAACAACTCACCCAGGGCGAAGAAGCCTGTGCAATCGAGTCATGCAAGGCGGCGGCAGGCGTGTATTCTCCCGCGACAGGAAAGGTCACTGCCGTCAACGAGGCCCTGAACGACAGCCCCGAGCTCATCACCAACGATTGCTACGGTGAAGGGTGGATCTTCAAAATGCAGGTCGAGGATAACGAAGCCCTTTCGAAACTCCTCGACAGCGACAAATACGCCCAACTGCTTGGGAGCATGTAGATGCCCTACACACCGCACACCGCCCAGGAGCGGGAAAAGATGCTCCAGGCGATTGGAATGTCGCGCGCCGACCTTTTCGCCGACATTCCTGAAGGCCTGGGAACAACCCCACACATTCCAGCAGGTCTTAGTGAGTTGGAGACGTTCAACGCGATAGACGGGCTCGCAGGGCGAAACAATTCACCAGAGCTGTCTTTTCTGGGCGGAGGGTTTTATGACCACTTCATTCCCGCCTCGGTGGGGGCGCTTACAGGCAGAAGTGAATTCTATACGGCCTATACGCCATACCAGCCCGAGTGCAGCCAGGGCACTTTGCAGGCGATATTCGAATACCAGTCGTCGCTTTGCAGACTGATGAATATGGACGTTGCCAACGCCTCGCTTTATGACGGAGGAACCGCCATATTCGAAGCGGCCATGATGGCCATGCGCATCACTGCAAGAAGCACGTTGCTGGTTGACGAGTCGGTGAACCCGCTTTATCGACGCATGCTTGACACGTATACCGCCAACCTTGATGCGAAGATCGTCATCATTCCGTCTGTTGATGGCGGGCTTGACCGTAAAACGCTTGTGGAGAAGCTTGATGATTCCGTTGCAGCGGTGATTGTGGCGAACCCCAATTTCTTTGGCACTGTTGACGATTTTACCGACGTCGCAAAAAATGCGCACGCCTGTGGGGCCATGCTGGTGGTGTCGGTGTATCCTGTGTCGTTGGGCATTCTCAAGACTCCGGGCGAGATGGATGCCGACATCGCCGTCGGAGAAGGTCAGTCGTTGGGCATGCCCTTGTCGTTCGGCGGGCCTTACCTGGGGCTGATGGCTGCACGTAAGGCACATGTGCGAAAGATGCCCGGCAGAATTGTCGGTAGAACCGTTGACGCCAAGGGACGCGAAGGTTTCGTGCTTACGCTCCAGGCCCGCGAGCAGCACATTCGACGCGAAAAGGCCACCAGCAACATATGCACAAACCAGGGACTATGCGCCTTGACGAGCCTGATATACCTGTCTGTGCTGGGCAAGGGTGGATTTACCGACCTGGCCCGACTGTGCGGCGACAGGGCGAAGCTCGCAGCCGACAAGCTTGCCGCCATCAAGGGCACGAAGCTGACGTTCCCCAAGGCGACGTTCTTCAACGAGTTCGTGCTGGAACTGCCCAGACCCGCGTCGCAGGTGACAGGTGAGCTGCTTGAACGCGGCATAGCGCCGGGTATCGATCTTGGAAAGTATTACAAGGGAATGGATAACTCTTTGCTGGTGGCCGTGACCGAGAAGAATTCTATCGAAGACATTGACCGCCTGGTGAAGGCGATGGAGGGCGTGCTGTGAAACTTATCTTCGACAAATCGGTTGCGGGCAGGAAGGGCGTCGATCTTCCGCCAGCAGACGCCCCCGGCAGAACCGATATCGACGCCTCCTATATGCGATCGTCCGCCCCCGAGCTGCCCGAGTTGAGCGAGCTTGACGTGGTGCGTCATTTCTCGCATCTGTCGAGTCTGAATTTCGGCGTTGACAGCGGGTTCTATCCCCTGGGCTCGTGCACAATGAAGTACAACCCCAAGATGTGCGAAACCATCGCCGCCGACGCGCGGTTCGCGAGCCTTCACCCGATGTTGACGGCAGTGGGGGGGCTCAAGCATTGCCAGGGCGCACTGGGTGTGCTGCATCATATGGACGTGTTTTTACGCGAAATCTGCGGTATGGCTGCCTTCACAACGCAACCTCTCGCGGGCGCCAACGGTGAGCTTACGGGCGCATTGATCATGGCCGCGTATCACCGCGCAAAGGGCAACACGAACAAAAAGGTCGTGCTGATACCCGATACCGCCCACGGGACCAACCCGGCCTCGGCGTCGATTGCAGGATTCGACGTGAAAACCATCAAGTCTGACCGCAGCGGCGACATAGACCTTGACGCCCTCAGACACGCCATTGACGAAACGGTCGCCGGAGTCATGCTTACCGCGCCAAGCACGCTTGGACTGTTCAACCCGAACGTGCACAAAATCGCCGAGCTTGTGCACTCCGTCGACGCGCTGATGTATTACGACGGCGCTAACCTGAACGCCATTGTCGGCAGGTGCCGCCCGGGCGATCTGGGGTTCGATGTGCTTCACCTTAACCTGCACAAGACATTCGCCACGCCCCATGGTGGCGGGGGGCCTGGGTCCGGGCCGGTGGGGGTGTGCGAAAAACTCGTGCCGTTCCTACCATCGCCGTGCATTGTTAAATCCGGTACAGAGTATTCGCTGAATTCAAACCTTCCTCAGTCCATTGGACAGGTTGCGCCGTTCTTCGGTAATTTCAGTATTATCCTGCGGGCGTATGCGTACATCCTTCGCTTGGGTCGCGAAGGCTTGGCGAATGTGTCGGAATTGGCAGTGCTCAATGCGAACTATATCCGTCATCGGCTCAAAGATTATTTCGACCTTCCGCATGACCAGCGGTGCATGCACGAGGTGGTGTTCTCGGCATCGCGGCAGGCTGACAAGGGTGTCCACGCGCTGGATATCGCCAAGGCGCTGATTGATCGCGGGTTCCATCCGATGACGATTTACTTCCCGCTGATCGTGTCAGAGGCGATGATGATCGAACCCACCGAAACCGAAAGCCTCGAAACCATCGATGCCTTCTGCGATGTGATGATCGAACTGGCGAAGCTTGCGGAAGATCAGCCCGAACGGTTCAAGGACTTCCCGACTACGACGCCGGTGAGCAGACTCGACGAAACAAAGGCAGCGAGACAGATTGACGTTGCGTGCCTGTAGGGCACAGTTTATCATCTGTTGTCATGTACAGATGCAGCGAAGTGTCGCTGACAATGTGCAGGACAAGGGGTTGAAAACTGGCGAACATCAACGTCCACTACGAGGCAGCGTTTGAGGATTATCTCCGGGCAAGGGGCTGGCCCTATGTCTCGGTGAACGAGGCGCGCAAAACCGTCTTCGCGGGCACGTCCATCAAGAGCTTCGACTTTCTCGTGTACAGCGACACCGGCCCGAATCTGATTATCGACGTCAAGGGAAGGCAGTTCCCAGACATGATTCCAGGAAGGGCGAAAAGGGGGCTCAAAACCTGGGAAAACTGGATCACCAGGGAGGACGTCGATGGCCTTGGCGAATGGTGGGGGGTGTTCGGGCCCGGATTCTGGCCTGTGCTGGTGTTCGCATACTGGTTGAGGGGCGACCCCACTCACAGCCCGTTCGAGGACGTACACTTCTTCAAAAACAGATGCTACGCCTTCACCGCCGTTGGGCTCGAACAATACGTCCATGCGGCCAAGCCCAGAAGCATGAAGTGGAGGACGATAGCTGTTCCCTCCGGACAATTCTCGAACCTGGTCAAACAGGTTTCGCAATTCATGTGATCGCGGTCTTCAGGTTATAAGCGATGCATTGAGTCGAATACGCGGTGATTGGGTCCTGAGCGAACGCATCGCGCCGATGCCCAAGGCAAAAAAGAACAGACGATGCGCTGTTGTGTCTGCTCGCCCGCAAGGTTATATTATTAGAGTATCCGCCCCGAAAGGCGCGTTTTATTCCGTTTTGTTTAGACAGGAACATCGCATGATGCCATCAAGACGCCTATCGATGCTGTTTGTCATCGCAGCTTTTGTCGCCGTCGTAACCTTACCCGCATGGGCACAGGGTCCGCTTACATCAGATGGATTTACTGCTGACCCCTCGGAGCCGGAAGGTTTCATGATGACCTTGCTGTACGCACTGGTGGGTCTTGCAGGAATATGCGTTGTGGGCTTTAAGAAGTCCGGAAGAAGCCACCTTGACTGATGACCCTGCACGATGTCCGCAAGTTCAGGGATGAACGTATCTTACGGAGACATGACATGAAAAAGACTATCGTTGCTATGTTGCTGGGGCTCAATATCGTGCTCGGCGGCGTGCTGATGACGCTTCCGACCCCGAAGGCCAACGCCCAGGCGTTCCGACAGACTGATTATCTCACGGCTACGGCCGTCATTGAACGGGACTATGACTCGCTGTGGGTGATCGATCTAGCCAGCAAGCGGATGATCGCTTTGAGGCTTGACCGTAGCCGTCGGAAGATGGTTCCTTCGCAGGGACGAAGGTTGGCGAATGACTTCCAGGAACGCAACTAAGCATCCGCGAGGATAATTAAAATGAAACCACAAAATCTTGCAATAGTTACACTTACGATCTCGGCTTTGGTTCTTGGCGCGATGCTTGTCGGTTCGTTGATGACTGACACCGCCGAGGCTGGTTACAGTTCGGTGAACAAAGGCGATTACATCATGATTCCGTATTCGTGGAACGATCAGCGCGACGTAATGACGGTGATTCACATTCCCACGGGAAAGATGGTTGTATATGGTCTGAATGTTTCCACCAACGGAATTGAAATTGTGGACACGGTCGATCTTTCGAGAATGTTCAACAACTGATTCAAACAATCAAGATAAGATCATGCGGGCCGGCACAAGTGAATTGTCGGCCCGTTTTACAATGAACACATACCTCCATATATCTAAGAAGGTGCTGGCGGGGGAGTTGGTGACGCCAGAGGATCTGCGATTCCTGATCGCCCATGCCAACCACGCCCCCCACGACCTTCTTCACCTCGCCTGGAAGGTCAGAAAACGCTATTTCGGCCGGCGAGTTTCGTTGTGCTGCATAGTTCCGGGCAAACTTGGCGGCTGCTCTGAAGATTGCAAATGGTGCGCCCAGCGAGCAACGAACATGGCCGTTACCCGCACGGCCTCCAAAGAACTCGTTCAGGCGGCGGATGACGCGTTGTCCGCGGGCGCTTGGCGACTGGGAATTGTCAACTCAGGTCGGCGTCCGAGCCAGGCGGATATGCAGGCTATCGCCGCCGCGGTGCGTGAAATACTGTCTGATGAGTCCAGGCGGGCTCTTTGTCTGTGTGCAAGCCTTGGCGAGTTGACCGAGCCTCAGGCACGTGACCTTCGCCAGGCCGGGGTCGTCAGATACCACCACAATCTTGAAACATCGCGTCGGTTCTTCGACCAGGTCGTCAGTACCCACAATTATGATGACCGTCTGGCGACGCTTGCCAACGCGTCGGCTGAGGGGCTGGAAATCTGCTGCGGCGCGCTCTTCGGGATCGGAGAATCCTGGGACGACCGAATAGACCTTGCATTGACGCTGCGGGATAAGATCAGACCCGCATCAGTTCCATTGAACTTTCTTCATCCCATACAGGGAACGCCGCTTGAGCATGCCGAGCCACTCGGGCCGATGGAAATTCTGACCATCATCTCGCTGTTCAGAATCGCCATGCCACAGACCGACATCAAAATCGCCGGAGGACGCGTCGCCAACCTGCGGGAC
>CAZWAT010000092.1:0-10826 GCA_964632015.1 uncultured Planctomycetaceae bacterium | reverse complement strand
CATCCCTGCCAGATTCCTTCCCGAGGGCAAGGACGAATTCTATCTTCGCAACGAGCAGTTGCCGTTCAAGGCGAACTGGCGTCGCCTGCATGCGCACGAAATAGAGACGTTGGTGAAGATGGGCAACACGTGCGATGACTGGAATTTGTTTCTCGTCGCCGACCCGTTTGACGCCAGCCTCATCAAGAACAGCCACTTCGTGGGAATGGTGCGAATCGCCCGTCTCGAAAAGGTAGTTCTCGAACACCACGACCTTCAGACACCCGCGGGAATAACCAACAGCCTGGTGATTTCGTGTGACATTGGCGGAAACGTGGCCATTCACAATGTCAGGCACATGGCCCATTACATCATCGGACAGCACGTGCTGCTGCTCAACATCGGCGAGTTGCATGTGTCAAACCACGCCAAGTTCGGCAATGGAATCATTAAGGATGGCGAAAGCGAGGACGTTCGCATCTGGATAGATCCCATCAACGAGGCCGGGGGAAGAGGAATCATGCCCTTCGACGGCATGACCTGCGGCGACGCGTACCTGTGGGCAAGATACAGGGAACGCAAAACCCTCATGAACAGATTCGCCCAGATCACACAAAAGCAGTTCGACCCGCGAAGAGGCTTCTATGGGGTCATCGGTGACGAATGCGTGCTCAAGAACAGCGAGATCATCAAGGACGTACGCATCGGCCCGGCCTGCTACATCAAGGGTGCTAACAAGCTCAAAAATCTTACTATCAACTCCAGCCACGACGAACCCTCGCAGATCGGGGAAGGCGTGGAACTGGTGAATGGAATCATCGGGTTTGGTAGCCACATTTTTTACGGCTGCAAGGCTGTGCGATTTGTGATGGGGAACAACTCGAATCTCAAGTATGGAGCCCGGCTTATACATTCGTACCTGGGAGACAACTCGACGGTCAGTTGTTGCGAACTGCTTCACAACCTGATTTTCCCTGCGCATGAACAGCATCACAACAACTCGTTTTTGACGGCGAGCCTGGTTCTTGGACAGAGCAACCTTGCCGCGGGCGCGACAATCGGGTCAAATCACAACAGTAGGGCCAATGACGGCGAAATTGTCGCCGGGCGTGGATTCTGGCCTGGCCTGTGCACTACGCTGAAACACTGTTGCAGATTCGCCTCGTTCGTTCTGCTCGCCAAGGGTGATTACCCTTCCGAGCTTGACATACCGCTACCCTTCAGCCTGCTGAGCAATGACACCTCACGGAATCGCCTGCTGGTTCTGCCGGCGTACTGGTGGATGTACAACATGTACGCGCTGGCGCGAAACACTTGGAAATTCGCCACGCGAGACATCCGCCTCACCAGGACGCAGGAGATAGAATTCGACTCGCTCGCGCCCGACACCGCGGAGGAGATGTTCAACGCACTGACACTGCTGGCAAGATGGACGGGTAAATCGAAACTGATCGCCGACGGCCAGAACGTCGAAGAGCGGGACAAAACTGACCTTGAGAAGATCGGACATGAGCTTCTGATGGGCGCCCCCGAAGCCACCGCTTCGCTTGAAGTACTCGGCGAAGACATGGAAGACTCGAACCGTCCAGTGCTGATTCTCAAACCCCGCGAAGCCTACCACGCCTATCGCCAGATGCTGCACTATTATGCGACGAAAAACCTCGTTCAATATATGCAGGACAACCCATCTGCCAATGTCCAAACCATGCTCAACGACCTGTCTTCGCTCAGCCGATGCCGAAACTGGGTCAACGTTGGCGGACAACTTATGCCCAACGACGATGTCGAGCGTCTGATCGATGACATCGAGAAAGGCACGCTGAACAGTTGGTCGGAGATCCACCTTCGCTACGCACAGATGACCAACGAGTATCCACGCCTCAAGCAGGCACACGCGCTGGGAACCCTGTTGGAGCTGACTCACCTGCGGACGGACAGATTCACCGAGTCAGTATGGCATGAGGCGATAGAGAAGGCGGTGGAAACCCAGAGATATATACGCGACCAGGTTTTCGCTACACGCCAGAAGGACTACATCGACCCGTTCCGACAGATCACCTTCCGCAATGCCCAAGAGATGGAAGCCGTCGTGGGCAAGGTGGAAGACAACGCCTTCGTGAAGCAGGTCCGATCTGAGACGCAGGCGTTCGAAAAAACCATTGCCGAAATTAAACGCAGGTCAAAGTCGAGCGACAAACGGCATCACAGGTCTGACGCGGGTGTTGCTCCCCCGTCGGCGTGATTCACGCAAGAAGCTCCCGCGCCCCTGATCGCACGAGCATCTTCAGCAGATCCTCGGCTGCGGTTACGGCGCTCGATGCCGTTACGGTACGCCTGATCATCGCGCTGGCGTCGGGTCTGGCGACCATGGCGCGCGCGACCCATTGGGCGTCGAGCTGCGTTACGTGAACGGCGATGGAGCTTCGACAGTCAGCGTTCATTCCGACCAGCACTGATCGTTCGGCATCAAGGGCCTGGTGAGACGATTCATGATCCAGCCGACCCGCAAGTTCGATGGCGCGCCCGTTGCCCTTCCAAGCCTGAAGCGCCAACGCCCCCTGCCCGGCCGAGGGTATGAACCCATCGATATCCAGCGGGGTGATGTGCGAGGAATGGGGCTCGTAAAGCCCCGCCCGTTTCAGACCGGCCATCGCCAGGATGGCTGAGTCGAGCGAGCGTTCACGAAGGACCTTGTCAATGCGGGTGTCTACGTTTCCACGTAGCGGCAGTATATTCAGATCATTTCGAATCGCCAGCGCTTGGGATGATCGCCGGTGACTACTAGTGCCGACAGTCGCCGCCGGAGGCAGGGTTTCGATACTCCGCGCATTGGGGCTGATAATGGCATCGCGAGGGTCTTCGCGCCGGGGCACAGCGACGATGATGGCGTCTGGTGCGATAATCGCGGGCAGATCCTTAGCGCTGTGAACCGCAAGGTCGATCGCGCCCTGTCTCAAAGCCTGCTCAAGCTCATCGGTAAACAGGCCCTTTCCGCCGATTTGAGTCAACGGCCCGCTGGCGCGATCCCCGCGGGTGACAAACTGAACCAGCTCCGACTCAACCCCCGCGTCCACGTTCAAAAAATCCGCAACCAACTTTGCTTGGGCGATTGCCAGCCTGCTGCCACGTGTTCCGATGCGAAACCGATTATCGCGCATGCTAGGTTTGGGGTTCCGTCTTTGCCTGGGCCTTGCGCCTGCGATACATCTGCACAAGGTTGAACCTGGCCCTTGCCACCTCGACAGCATACGATTTTGCCGTCTGTTCCTCGGCAGTGCGAACAGGTCGCGCCTTGATGCGGTCTATCTCGTCAAGCGCCTCTCGCGGATCGATCTCGTCCATAAGCTCGAATATGTCGGCAAGGACGGTGGTGGCCTCCTCGTGAACCCGAACGAAACCACCGGCTACGAAATATTCAAGCTTGGTGCCCTTGTTGTCCACAACCGTGAGCGGGCCTATACCGATTTTCGCAATGAGCGGAGACCTTCCCGCAAGCACGCCAACCTTGCCATCGGCTGCGGTGAAAACAACACGTGTAGCGGCCGGTATGCTCATCTGACTTCCGAGCGTCATTGCCTGAAACGAAAATGTACGTCGATATCTTGCCATTCAGGCCTCAGGAGAACCTTTCCCAGCGGACAACCTCGTCGATGCTCTTGCGTTTCGACTCAGGTCGAGGCGACGCCGGGTAACCTATCAACAGAAGTTGTATTATTTCCATAGTGTCGGGCACGCCCAGAACCTTTCTACCGGCGTCTTGGTCGAAATGCCCGATCCAACAGGTGCCCAGTCCCTCGGCGACGGCGGCGAGCGTCATATGGTCGATTGCGATCGCGCAGTCAACAGGGTCTGTCCGCACGCCGCAATGCATCACATCCTTGGGAAGCATGCCCACCACCGCCACCACCACGGGCGCCTTTGCAATGGAGGCCTGCTCCGCGGAGTCCGCAAGGGCGCGGCGCGTTTCGGGGTCTCGCACCACGACAAACCGTCGGGCCTGTCGATTTCGGGCGGACGGAGATTTTCTGCCCGCATCAAGCACGCGAAGAAGTTTGTTCTCTTCGACAGGTCTGTCCTGGAACGACCTGACACTGTAGCGTTTGTCGATTGCTTCGTAGATATCCATGTCGGCTCCTTAGGCAATTCTATCTACTTGCGGGGAATTGGCACTGCCTGTGGAGTCGCGGACGCCTCTTCAAATTTTTTGGCCTGCTCGGCGGCCTCTTCGACAGTTCCCACATACATGAATGCCGATTCTGGCAGGTGATCCCACTTGCCATCGCATATCTCGTCGAACGATCGGATAGTCTCTGCCAGCGGCGTAAAATTGCCTGTTTTGCCGGTAAACACTTCACTGACGAAGAACGGCTGAGATAGGAACCTTTCTATTCGCCGGGCGCGGTTGACGATTTGGCGGTCTTCTTCGTTAAGCTCGTCAACGCCCAGCACCGCGATGATATCCTGAAGGTCGCGATATCGCTGAAGTATCTGCTGAACCCGCCTGGCGGTGTCGTAATGCTTCTGCCCCACGTACTGCGGGTCGAGTATTCGCGACGAACTCGCCAGCGGATCGATCGCGGGATAGATACCCTTTTCAACGATTGATCGTTCGAGGACGATGAACGCGTCAAGGTGAGTCACCGCCGCCGATGGGGCCGGGTCGGTCATGTCGTCAGCGGGAACATACACCGCCTGAACAGACGTAATTGCACCCTTGCGGGTCGAGGTGATTCGCTCCTGCAGTTCGCCCATCTCGGTGGCGAGAGTAGGCTGATAACCTGCCGCCGAGGGCATTCTGCCCAGCAGCGCCGATACTTCGCTACCCGCCTGGCTGTAGCGGAAAATGTTATCGATGAACAACAGCGTGTCGGTGCCCGTGGTATCGCGGAAATACTCCGCCACCGTCAGCGCCGAAAGAGCAACGCGAAGGCGAGCGCCGGGAGGCTCGTTCATCTGTCCAAACACCAGCACGGTCTTGTCTATGATCTTCTGCCAGGAGTCGCCGATGTCGAGATCCTGCATTTCCAGCCACATGTCGTTACCCTCGCGGGTTCTTTCGCCCACTCCGGCAAAGACGCTGTATCCGCCGTGCTTTGTCGCGATTCTTGTTATGAGTTCCTGGATGATGACTGTCTTGCCCAGTCCGGCGCCACCGAACAGTCCGGTTTTCCCGCCACGGACGAACGGGGCAAGGAGATCGATAACCTTGATGCCGGTTTCGAAAATCTCTGTTTTGGGTGTAAGGGCCTCAAACGCCGGCGGTGGCGCGTGAATGGGGCGGTACTCCTTGGCGAGAATCTCGCCCTTTCCATCAACCGTCTCGCCCAGCACGTTGAACACTCTTCCCAGAACCGAAAGTCCTACCGGCATCTGCACGGGTTTTCCCGTGTCCACAGCATCCATTCCTCGCCTCAGCCCGTCAGTGCTGCCAAGTGCGACGCATCTTACCCTGCCTCCGCCAAGATGCTGCTGAACCTCGCCGGTAAGGTGAACCGGCGCATTATCGTCCTGCACATCCACACGAAGCGCGTTGTAGATGTTGGGAAGAGACTCCTCAGGAAACTCGGCGTCGAAAGTCGAGCCGATCACCTGAACTATTTTGCCTGTATTTGACATGCTCATATCACCTCTGACCCTGGCATTGCCTCGCGAGCATCGGCCGAGTCGCTCACATCTATTTTTAGTTGGGGGTCTCGCTTCCGCCCATAATTTCGGCAAGTTCGGTAGTAATCTGTGCCTGCCTTGCCCTGTTATATCGCACAGTCAGGTCGCGGATCATCTCCTGTGCGTTATCAGTCGCTGATCTCATCGCGGTCATTCTGGCGATCTGCTCGCTGACGGCAGCGTCTAAGAAGCACTGGTACAGCTTCATCCTGACGCTCGCGGGCAGAAGGTCTTTGAGGACCTCGCCCGGCGACGGAATGAATTCGTACGGCGTCGGCCGGCGCAACTCGATTCTGATCCTCTCGGGGGCTTGCATTTCACTCAGGGGAAGAATCCGCGCGATTGCGGGCCTCTGCCTGCCCGAAGAAACAAACTGCATGTACGCCACTTCAAGTCCGCCTATCTTGCCCGCCAGAAACTCTTCCATCAGTGCGTCAGAAAGAGCTTTTACTTCCGACGGGCTGGGAAGATAGTCGACCTGCGGGTACTCTACTTCCACTTTCACTCCGCGGGACCGCAACTGCTGCATGCCTCGCTTGCCCACACCTCGGACGAGCACGGTATAGTCGGCTTGCTGAAGCTGACGGAGTCTCTCGGCAGCCAGTTTTGTGACGTTCATGTTATAGGCGCCGCACAGTCCCCTGCCGGAAGTCACAACCAGCAGCACCTCCGTCTGAACATCCTTGGCAGGCTGAAGAAGCGGATGACGAAGATCCTTGGGCTTGCTTCTGGCGACTGTGTCGGCGATCAGTTCATTCAGCGCGATGTTGTAAGGCCTGGCAGAATCCGCAACGTCATGCGTCTTCTTGAAACGCACGGTGGAAACCATCGACATCGTTTTGGTGACGGCGGCAATGCTGCGTATTGTCTTCGCCTGTTCGAGAATCTTCCTTGCCTTAGCCATAACTCGCTATGCCTCAGGGATTTCCGGGTTGGAGCCTGTGGGCTTTGTGTGCCTTGCCTTGCGCTCTTGGCGATAGATATCCTCGGCATAATCGGTAATGATGGTCTTGAGCATCTTTCGCCGCTCGGGAGGCAGTGTTTTGTCCCCCTCGATATCGGCAATCATGTCAGGATGCTCCTTTCGCATGTGCTCCAGAAGCCCCCTCTCGAAATAGGGCACCTCATCAACGTGCAACTCGTCGAGGAATCCTTCGATTCCGGCGAATATTGCGATGACCTGCTCGGCAGTGCCAACCGGGGAATATTGCGACTGGGTCAACAAGCGAACCATACGATGGCCGCGATCGAGCTGACGCTGGGATGCGGCGTCAAGCTCAACACCGAGTTGAGCGAACGATTCCAACTCGCGAAACGCGGCGAGGTCGAGTCGCAGGCTTTTGGCCACTTCCTTCATTGCCGGATACGCAGCCTTATACCCTACGCGCGAAACCGAAATGCCGGCATTAATCGCGGGTCGAACCCCGGCGAAGAACAGCGATGGTTCAAGATATATCTGACCGTCAGTGATTGAAATCAGGTTCGTCGGGATATAGGCGGACACCTCGCCCTCCTGCGTTTCGCAGATCGGCAACGCGGTCATCGACCCGCCGGAATTCGTCAGCGTTCGCACCTCGTGCTGGTCGGGGTCGCTCATATCCTTGATTTTTTTCAAGGCCGCCTTTTTGCCCATTGGCCCGGCATACCTTTCGCCGTCGACACCCTTGGGCACCTCAGGCTCGGCGTCCTTGCGAACAATAATGTGATGTTCGGCGAGTTTGCATGCCCGCTCGAGAAGTCGGCTGTGAATGTAGAACACATCGCCGGGGTAGGCTTCACGGCCCGGGGGACGTCGGAGCAGAAGCGATATCTGCCTGTAAGCCGCCGCCTGCTTTGACAAATCATCATAAACAATCAACGTGGGCCTGCCCTGGACATACATGAAGTATTCCGCCATGGCACATCCGCTGTACGGGGCAACATACTGCAACGGAGCGGGATCGGAACTGCTTGCGGACACGACTATCGTGTGCGCTAATGCGCCGTGGGCGCTGAGCGTGTCAACCACGCTCGCCACTGTCGATTCCTTTTGCCCAATCGCCACATACACACATACAACACCGGTGTTCTTCTGGTTTATGATGGCGTCAATGGCAATGGCTGTTTTGCCTGTCTTGCGATCGCCAATGATCAGCTCACGCTGTCCCCTTCCTATGGGCGTCATGCTGTCAACCGCCTTGATCCCGGTGGCAAGAGGTTCATCGACAGGCTGGCGCTGCGCGATACCAGGAGCAAGAAGCTCAACACCTCTCGTTACTGATGTCGATATATTGGCTTTTCCATCCAATGGTTTGCCTAGCGGGTCGACCACTCGCCCAAGCAGCTCAGAACCCACAGGAACCTCGAGCAGCTTACCTGTGGTTCGGACGGACTGACCTTCCCTTATTTGCTGGTAGTCGCCGTATATGACGGCCCCGATCGAGCTTTCCTCAAGGTTGAAGACCTGCCCCATCTGACCGTTCTCAAATATCAGCATTTCGCCGGCCATGGCGTTTGACAGGCCATAGATCTGGGCGATGCCATCGCCAACCTCAAGGACCTTACCAACGTGGGCAACGTCCAGCTCGATCTTGTAGTTGGCGATTTCTTCACGGATTATGTTTGCGATTTCGTCAGTATTGAACTTCATGAATCGTCCAGTTCATTTTTTCGACCCGGAAACCTGGTCGACATCTTCACATCTCGTCGGTTGTGACGAGTCCCATTTTGTGCAGCAGATCTTTTTCCAGCCGATGAAGCTGACCGGCTACGCTGGCGTCATAGAACATATCGCCGACACTGATAGTCAGGCCTCCCAGCAGTTTCCTATCCACCCGGAGTTTCAACACCGGTTCATCGGCAACGATGACCTTGAGGGTTTTCTTCAACTCCTCGATAAGCCCCTCGTCAAGAGGGGTCGGTGTGGTGACAGTGACCTGCACCTTTCGCTGTCGCCTATCCAGTCGCTGTCGATAGCTGTACACAATTGTCCGCAGCAGCGGCATGCGGTTCTTTTTCGCAAGCAGCACGAGCAGTCCCTCGCAGACCCTGCTCACTCGACCGGAGAACACCCGCTCGACGAAGGCCCGTCTCTGCCCTGCCGACAGAGGCGCGTGGACCAGTAATTCCTCGAAACCTTCGACGGTATCGAGCAGCCCGACAAGCCACTTGAGTTCTTCCCACAGATCTTCCGCTTGGTCGTCTTCAGGTACGAGGGCAAGCAGGGCCTGCGCATATTCCCGCGCGTGCGGAAGCTGCTGAGGGTCCATGACCGTGATATACTCAGCCTTGGGCGCAGCCATGGTTATGGCTCCTGACCTTTGCGCTTAATTTCTTCAAGAGCCCGTTGAACCATTCGTCGCTGCTCTTCCTGGCTGAGGCTGTGCTCGACCACCCGCGTCGCCATTTCAGCAGCAAGCCTTGTCGCTGCCCCGTGAAGGTCTTTTATCGCGTCTTCCCGGGCTCGTTCGATGTCGGCTCGCATGGCGTCCGCGGCATCTTTTGCTTCTTCCCTGGTTTTGGTCAGCAACAATTCCCTTGCCGTCACCGCCTCCTGGTGGCTTTTGGCAAGAACTTCTTTAGCGTCCTCTTCAGCCTTTCGCATTCTGGCCCGGTACTGTTCTAGCAGTTCCTGTGCCTCCTGCTGCTGCACCTTGGCCTTTTGAATCTGCTTTCCAAGCGCCTCTTCGCGTCTTCGAAGCTGTGCGATAAGGGGCTTCCATGCGAAGCGGCTCAGAACCGCCAGCAACACGAAGAATATCACTATCGAAGCAACACCCTGGCCTATGTTGCCGAAGTCGAATCCCGCCGAACCGTAGGCAGGCGAGACCAGGCATAGTGCAGGCGCAGCTAGTGTCAATGCCTTGCGAATTCGAAGGAATGGCCCGGCCATGGCACCGCTCCAAATGCTTTTAGATAAACAGAACACCAAGCAGGCAGATAACCATGGCGAAAAGCATGCCGCCTTCGATCATTGCCGCCGTGACGATCATCGGAGCAAACATTGCCCCACTGGCTTCGGGCTGACGGGCGATGGCGTCTATGGTGTTCGCGCCCACTCGCGCTATGCCCAGCCCCCCACCAACAGCAGCTATGCCGGCACCCAGACATGAGCCAACAATCCCAAGTGCACGAGCAATGGGAAAATTACTCACATCATTCTCAGAATCAACACCTTCGGGGGCTTCGCCTACCTGTGCCGAGGCAATCGCGGAAATTGCCAATACAACCAGCGAAGCAACCACAACCCTGTATCCCATCTTCATTGTCTTCTCCTGAAACATCCTTGACCGGTTCGGCCGTACACACAAAGGGTCTATCGTATCATCAAACCGCCAAAGCCTCAATGGGTCTTTTCTGGCGATTCTTCGTGTCCCTCGACATATAACCCAAGGAACATGGCCGTCAAAAAGGTAAATATATACGCCTGAAGCCCCGCAACGAGCAGCTCAAGAATGCTGGCCGCCACGCTTCCAAGTATGCATACCGGGGCCACGTAGAATACGTGAGGGGTAGCCTCCCTGAGAAAACCCGCCAAGCTCTGCATGATGAACATCATCAGGACACCAAGCAGCACGTGTCCAGCGAGCATATTGGCGAACAATCGAACCATCAGGGCGAAGCATTTTGTAAGCACGCCTACAAGCTCGAGCAGGGCAAGAGGAACGCCCAGAATCAATCCCAGCGTGCCCGAGATCGGAGGGCTGAGACTTTTTGCCCACAAAAATCCCGAGGCCGCATAGCACAAGTACATCGGCCAGCCCCGTTCCATCCTGCATCGTAGGGCTTGTTTGCGAAGCCCCATGAAGACAATCGTCACCAAAGTTGTCAGCCCCAGCGCAATGCAGACCGAAGCGATGGCTGTGGGGGTAGCGCCCATGGAAGGAAGACCCACCAGATTCGTGAGCGGCTCAAGCGGGATAATGCCAAGAAGATTGTTCCCTAGCAGAAACACGAACAGCGTCAACAGATATGGCAGGAATTCGTATGCCTTATCATGCAGTGCGGGTCTGGCGATCATGTCGCGAACAAATACGATGATCACTTCCACAACGCTTTGGGCTCCGGTGGGGATTTCATGCTTGCTTCGAATCCGTCGGCGCGCCAGTGGAATTATCACCGCCGCGAGCACGATTCCAACTACGATCATCCCCGCAATCGCGCTGGACATCAACGTGACATCCATGCCCCATAACTGCGTTCGC
>CAZWAT010000091.1:0-10902 GCA_964632015.1 uncultured Planctomycetaceae bacterium | reverse complement strand
CCCCGACGTTCCGCGTGTTTGGCGAAATCAGGCGAAGCGAACTGCCCGCCCCTACCGAGGACGACATTCGTGCCTTCATGACGAATGTTCTCACCCCGGTGGCGTTTGAGCAATTCGCCCAGTCCCCTGACATCGACGTAGCCTGTTCAATCAAGTCCGCGGGACGGTTCAGGATCAACTTTTTCATGCACCAGGGTCGCCTTGGCATGGCGGCGAGGCTGATTCCCAGCGGCGCGGTGGAGTTCGACACGCTTGGCCTGCCCCAATCCATACGCGACATGGCCGACGCCCCGTCGGGGTTGATACTGGTCGTCGGACCCACCGGCTGTGGCAAAAGCACTACCCTCGCAGCCCTCATTCACCATATAAACTCGACCCGCAAGGCGCATATTGTCACGATTGAAGATCCCATCGAGTTCGTTCACGAGGAGATTCAATCGTTGATTCATCAGCGCCAGGTCGGAAGCGACACGGTGTCTTATTCGACAGCGCTCAGGCACGTGGTTCGACAGAACCCGGATGTCATACTTATCGGCGAGATGCGTGACGCTGACGCAGTACAAACCGCCCTGTCGGCTGCCCTGACCGGGCACCTGGTTCTAACAACGCTGCACACGTCCAACGTGGTGCAATCGGTGGATCGCATGCTCAATTACTTCGAACCCGAGGCCCGAGCGCAGGCACAGGTTGATCTGGCGATGACGCTCGTGGGTGTAGCGTCTATGCGCCTGCTGCCCCGCCTGGACAAGGCAGGCAGGTGTGCGGCGGTGGAAGTGCTGCTCGCGACGCCACTGGTGCGAAAGCTTATTTCCGACTGGAACCTCGCCGAACTGTACGACCTCATGAAACGAAGCAACGATGCGGGCATGTGCACGCTGAACCAGTCGCTCGTCTCGCTGTGCCGAGAGGGGCTCATCTCACCACCCATTGCAATGCATGCCACGGCAAACCCGGATGAACTCCGGCTGAACCTTCAGGGGATGTACACGGGCATTGACTCGATAGACATGAGAACCAGCAACAAGAAAACGCAGGACGATGAATGATTGACACCGCCGCCAATGACGACTATCTGCTTTCGACTTCAATCGCAAATACCGACATGAAGGTTCTTTTCGAACATGCCCACCGCATGAATGCAAGCGACTTGCTTATAACCGCCGGGGCCGCGCCGATAATCAGGGTCGATGGCGGACTTTACCCGGTTCTGCGTGAGGAACTCACGCCGCAGGCGTCACGAAAGCTGATATGGAGCCTTCTGAACGAGACTCAGCAGGCACACTTCGAAGAGCGACGCGAGCTTGATTTTTCACTTGCCGTGACGGGCGAGTTGAGATTCCGCGCGAATGTGTACTATCAGAAGGGTGCGATCAGCGGGGCGTTCAGATTGATTCCCACCTCTGTACCTGCGATTGAGGAGCTGGGCCTGCCGCCAGTTGTGAAAGAATTGGCCCTCAAGCCCCATGGGCTGATACTCGTTACCGGTCCCACCGGCAGCGGAAAGAGCACGACAATGGCGTCGATGATAGATCTCATCAACTCCAGCCAGCGTGTGCACATTGTGACTGTCGAGGATCCAATCGAGTTCATCCATCACAACAAGCTCGCCGTCATTGACCAGCGCGAGGTATACGCTGACACCCAATCGTTCACCAACGCCCTGAAGTATGTACTTCGCCAAGACCCGGACGTCATCCTGATTGGCGAGATGCGCGATCAGGAGACGATCGCGGCTGCGCTCACTGCTGCCGAAACGGGGCACCTTGTAATCGCCACGCTGCACACAAATGACT
Organism: uncultured Planctomycetaceae bacterium; assembly: GCA_964632015.1. Lineage (GTDB taxonomy): Bacteria > Planctomycetota > Phycisphaerae > SM23-33 > SM23-33 > JAAYCO01. The sequence goes on along the minus strand of CAZWAT010000091.1, from coordinate 9,109 downwards.
CGATACAAAGCATCGACCGCATTATCGATGTCTTTCCGCCCCACCAGCAGCAGCAGATACGCGTTCAGCTTGCGTTTTCGCTGCTTGGGGTGATTTCTCAAAGCCTTATGCTCAAAAAAGACGGCAAGGGAAGAATCATGGCGGCGGAGGTGCTCATCAAGAACTTCGCGGTCGCTAATCACATTCGCGAGGGGAAAACCCACCAGACGCGAACCATCATGGAAGGTGCGCGCAAGGAAGGCATGATGACGCTCGATCATCGCCTGGGGCAACTGTTCAACGCGGGTCTGATCGACCTTAACGAGTTGACTCGAAACGCCTCTTCCCCCACCGCCCTGCATCATATTCTTGGCCTGCTTGAAGGCGGCACATCGGCCGCGGGTTTAAAATCCCATCAATAGTCCCGGCGAACTCTAATAGCCATTCTCACAGGGCCCGGACTGTTCACGCTGGTCTGTCCGGTCGGCCCGGTGGTGGAGGCGCGCTGATGGGTATACTGATGGTAAACGTGCTTCCCGTGGGCGAGGAGGTCGCGTTCACCGTACCCTTGTGCATCTGGACGAAGTTTTTGACCACTGCGAGCCCCAGCCCGATGCCTCGTTTCTGATATTCCATCACCCCGGTCGAATGTTGAAGTACATCCCCACCGGTGTAGAAGGGTTCGAATATCCTCGCGAGGTCCTGTCGTGGAATACCCGGACCCTGGTCGGTGACGGCAATACTGATGAGCCCATCAAGCTGGGGGAACACCGCGACCTTGATCATCCCGCCGTCGGGCGTGAACTTGATGGCATTCATCACCAGGTTCTCGATGGCGTCGCGCAGTTTGTCGCTGTCGGCCTGGATGTCAGGCAGCCCTTCGGCAAGTTCCATAACCATGCGCTGGTTGCGTCGATCCACAAACGGGAATGTATCTATGTACACTTCTTCCATTAATTCCGACAGCACCACCGGGCCGTACCGAACCTGCTCGACATACTGTTGCTCTGGAAGCAGCTTGAACATCGCATGGATGATCTCGTCGAGGCGTTTGGCCTTAGCTGCGATGGATTGCAACGCTTGCAAAAGCCTGTCGGGGTCTTTGCTTTCCTTCAGCAGCTTTGCCATGCCCAGGATGTAGCTCACGGGTGTGCGCAGCTCGTGGCTGGCGATTTTGATGAACTGGCTTTTAAGCTCATCGGCGCCGGCAAGCTCGTCATGGGTCTGCTGAACCTGGTCGATCATCCGGTCGAAGTTACGCGCAAGGTCGTCTAGTTCGTCTTCGCCAAGCACCGAACCCGCCCCCGTTGTCGATGGGCTGATTCTGTGTGACAGATCCCCCTGGGCAACGCGATTCGCGGCGTTGGCGAGCATTTTGAGTCTGCTGGCTATGCTTTTGTTCGCCAGCCACAACCCCGCCAGGAACAGCAATGCAATCGTAGCCAGTGCAATAATCGCCATTAGGATGGTAAGCGTTCTCACAGCCGTCATGGGCGCTTGAACGGGAATCTGCAGAAGAATGTACCATTGTCTTGAATCCACCGGCAGCGAGCCAATGGTTTCGGGCATGATCAATGGTGCATGCGCCTGTATCATCCCGTCACTGATTCTGTAAGCGTGCCAGCCCAAGTCGCCGGGCCAGTCGTCAATCGCCGCAGTCAAAGGTTCGATGCCCGAAGCAAACAGGATTATTCCGTTTTCGTCCAGCAGCATCGCCGTCGCGTCGAATTCTCCCACATCTCGTGGGTAGTCCATCCATTCGTTAACATCAGTCACAGCCTTGGCGACACCCACAACCCCTTTTTCGCCACGAATGGGAACGCACAACTCGATGCTCCAAGTGTCGGCGCTTCTGTCGTATCGTACCGGCCCGATGTACACGCCGCCTCGCCCTTCCAGATACGTCCGCTCCCACCACAGCTCACCTGACTGACGGAAAGTGGTAGTCTTGTTGGTGGCGGCCAGCAGGTTACCGTGTCTGTCGGTAATCATAAGCTCGACGAATCTAGGATCTATCTCCATAAACTGAGTCAGTAACCTTCCGAGGTCATTATTGATGATCGAATTGACGGGTTCGTCACCGGCCTCAAGCCCGGCCCAGTTGCGATCGATCTGCTCGATAACAGAAGGGTCAAGCTCGCTTGTCATCTCCTCCACCCGCGAGACCACCCATGATTCGTTAAGGGAAAGGAGCATCATCTCCACGTGTCGCACCTTGGAAATCTGAAGATACAGAGCGTCCGCCTGCACCGCGGCGTCGAGTTTCTGACCAAAGGCTTCCAGGCGAATCCGCCTCATCCCGGTGACCAGTATGATAGTCCCCAGCACAAGGGGCATGACACCCACCAGCGCCATGAGTAACGCTAATTTGCCCCGCATCCCAAGACGCATCCAGAATAGCTCCTTTACAACGCAATTGTAAGGCGATGCAAATGCCCTGGCGTGATCCGCATGCACGCGCGGGCCTGTTTCAACATCTTATTGATACGAGACTTGTACCTGGCCCGAACGTGCGTAAAATAACAGTCATACCCATGAAGGACAAGAAAATGCGAACAGAATCACTGGAGTTTCTCAAGAAGCTGCTCACCACCCCCTCTCCTAGCGGATATGAATCCGCGGGTCAGAAGATATGGTGCGAATATGCACGCCAGTTCGCCGACGAGGTGCGAACCGACGCTTACGGCAACGCCATAGCCATTCTCAACCCCGACGGCGACCCGCGAATCATGCTCGATGGACACGCCGACGAACTGGGCCTGATGATCAAGCATATCGACGAGAAAGGCTTCATCTGGTTCCAGCGAATAGGCGGAGTCGACCCCGCGCTGGTTCGAAACAAGAGGGTGAACATTCATTCCGCCCACGGCGTCGTGCGCGGCGTGATTGGGGCAACGGCGATACACCTTCGCGACCGCACCAAAGAACCCAAGGCGCCAAAAATGCACGAATGCTTCATAGACATAGGCGCAAAGGACGGAGAGGATGCGAAGAACGCTGTCGCTGTGGGCGATCCCATCACGTTCGTCGACGAGTTCGAGATGCTCAACGATCACGTGGGCGCAGCCAGGGCCTTCGATAACCGCGTGGGAACATGGTCGGCAATAGAAGCGTTGAGAATGGCGGCGGAGTCGAAAGCAAAACCACGTTGCTGCATCATGGCCTGCAGCTCGGTGCAGGAGGAAGTCGGAGGGGCCGGGGCGTGGATGAACGCCGAGAACCTCAAACCAAATGCCGCCATTGCCATCGACGTCACTCATGCCACCGACAGCCCGGGCATAGAGCCAAAGGAACACGGTGAATGTAAACTCGGTGGCGGGCCTACCATCACCATTGGTAGAGAGCATCACCCCGTGCTAGTGAGGCGAATTAGAGATGTGGCTGCCAAAAAGAACATCGATATTCAGGTCGAAGCGTTCAGCCTGACCGGTGGAACCGACGCGATGACCATCTACACCAAGGGCGGAGGCATTCCATCAACAGTGGTCGGAATACCTAACCGGTACATGCATACTACAGTCGAACTTGTGGACATGCGCGACCTTCAAAACACAGCCGAGCTGCTTTGCTCGTTCTGTCTCGACCTTGAAAAGGGCGAACGGTTCGTCGTCGAAGTGTAACCAGCCGAGGATGACTACGAACGTTAAGGAATCCGCACGCGAACGTCACCATGTACGACGGCCTGGCATGCGAGCCTGCTGCTTAAATCGCTGTTCGGAAGCCGATTTATGACGTCTACTTCCTCGTCTTCGCTTTCTGAGAGGTTCTCCATGCCCTGCTCGATGAGCACGTGACAACTGCCGCACGCGCCCATACCGTCACAGGCGTGCCTGATACCAACGCCATTTGCAAGGGCGATGTCAAGCAGGCTGCCAGGCTTGCCGAGGCGGTGGTATGGGTATAGCGACGGGTCAACATCGACGGTTACGTCGGCGGGCAGGAACGTGACTTTGTGTGTTGGCATGAGCCTTCTCCACGGGCGAATCATCAGAATTCGTCGATCTTCTTCCCCTGAGCCGACTGCTTGAGCACCTGGTTCATCTGAATTTCGGTCAGGGGACTGGCGGCGTCGTTCGCCGAACGCATCGCGGCATCTATCGTGTCGGGATCGTCGCCTTCCATGCTGGCCTTGAGGACATTAACAGCAGCGTCGATGCGGGCACGAGTGGCGTCGTCCAGCGTGTCACCGGCACGGGCGAGCGACTTGTCAATGGCGCCAAGCATTCTCGATGCTTCATTCTTCAGGTCGATGAGCCTGTGGGCGGTAAAATCTTCCATCGCCCATCGGTAAGACTCCTTCACCATCTCGTCAACCTGATCGGATGTGAGCCCGTGCGAAGGCGTCACCTGCACAGCCGCCTCTCTGCCGCTTTTGAGCTCTCGCGCGGTCACGTTGAGTATTCCGTTGGCGTCTATCAGGAATGTCACCTGTATTCGTGGCATGCCAGCGGGCATTGGCGGAATACCACGAAGCGCGAACCGCCCGAGGCTTCGACAGTCCTTTGCCAATTCTCGTTCGCCTTGCAGAATGTGAATATCCACCGCGGTCTGACCATCAACGTATGTTGTGAACGTCTCGGTGGCCATGCATGGCACGGTGCTGTTGCGCATGATGAGCTTGCCCATTCCTCCGCCGAGGGTCTCTATGCCCATCGACAACGGGGTAACGTCCAGCAGCAGCGTATCGGGTCTCATTCCCGCGAGAATACCCGCCTGCACTGCGGCGCCCATCGCGACGACCTCATCGGGATTCACCGCCGTGTAAACGCTCTTGCCGAAGAACTCGCCCACCATCCTGCGAACCAGCCCCATGCGTGTGCACCCGCCAACCATTACCACCTCGTCGATGTCGCCTGCTGATATGCCCGCATCCTCCAAGGCGCGTCGGCAGTGGTCGATGGTGTGTTGTATCCACTTGCTGGCCCTGTTCTCGAATTCTTCGCGGGTGATTGTGCGTTTGAGCACGCGTCCCTCGCCAAGGTCAACCTCGATGTTCGCCTTGTCGTATTCGCTCAGGCGAATCTTCGCCGACTCCGCGAATGTCCTCAGTGCTTGCCTGGTGGACGGGCCGAACCGCATGTTCTCGCCGAACTGCGAGCGAATGTCGGCGGTAATAAGGTCGATAATCTCGCGGTCGAGGTCGTCGCCTCCCAGGTGGGTGTCGCCGTTGGTGGCGAGAACCTCGAAGACGCCGTCATTGCATTGCAGAATCGATATGTCGAACGTCCCCCCGCCAAGATCGTAAACCGCAATGCGTGAGTTTTCCTTTCGATCCAGCCCATACGCAAGGGCTGCGGCGGTGGGTTCGTTGACGATTCGGCACACATCGAGTCCGGCGATCCTGCCGGCATCCCTGGTCGCCTGGCGTTGGGCGTCGTCAAAATACGCCGGAACAGTAATCACCGCCTGGGTGATCTTTCTGCCAAGCGCCTTCTCGGCTCGTCTGCGAATCTCGGCGAGCACAATCGCCGATAGTTCCTGCGGGCTCATCGCCTTTCCGTCGATGTCCACCGCGACGGTATCGTTGGGGCCGGGTTTGATGGTGTAGGGAAGCACCCGTAGATCTTCGCGCACGTCGTCTATGGACTTACCCATCAGGCGTTTGACCGAGTAGACGGTGCTGAGTGGATTTTCCACCGCGTGTGCCTTCGCAGCCGATCCTACAGTGATTCGCCCGTGCTCATCAAACGCCAGCACGCTGGGCACAAGGGCGTTTTGCGAAGCGTCACGAACAACCACAGGCCCACCCGGCGTCATGTAGGATCCCAGTGAATTTGTCGTTCCAAGGTCGATGCCAAGGATGAAATTGTCTCGATCACTCATTCTTCGCCCCCGCCTGGTCGAGAAGCTTGCTGACATAGTGCACGGCGTTAATCAGTCCGCGAATCTCGCCAAGCAGGCTCTTTCGTACCGCCTCACATGCGAGGGCTTCCTGGTGCTCGTCAAAGAGGGTGGATATCCGCTTCATCAAGCCTTCCTTTTGTGTCCTGAGAACGCGGGCATTCCTCTCAAGCTCGTCGTGGTCTTTGGTGTCGCGCCCGTGGGCGATTTCTTCCTGCATCATCATCATGGTTTCAAGAAAACCATCGGGCACACGTTTGTCGGCGGCGGAGCTTTCGCCACCAAGAAGCTCAAGCAGGTACTCCGCCCGACGAAGCGGGTCTTTGAGCGTGCGATACGCGTCGTTAAGCGAGACGCTGACGCGCATGTGAAGTTCCTGCACCTCCGGCAAGGCGTCCCGCGCATGATCAGGATGCGAATGCCTGCTCAATTTGATGAACACCTGATGCAGCTCGCGCTGATCAAGGTCGAAACGCCGGGGAAGATTCATCAAGGTGAAGTGGTCAGTCAGCATTGCCGAGGGGTTGAGCGCGTGACAACTGTCGCATACCAGCGGGCTTGCCATCGGCAGGTTGCACTGGGCACACTTCGAGGGAAAAGTCTTTGGCGCTTGATCGTTTGCGGTATTTTTCATGAGGTTTATGGCTCGGCTAGGCGCTGAAGCTGGTGCCGCAGCCGCACTTGGTCCTGGCGTTGGGATTGTTAAAAACGAAGGACTGCTTGAGCATGTCTTCTTCGTAATCGATTTCGGTTCCGTTAATAAACAGGTTGCTCTTGGGATCGACTACCACTTTCACCCCGTGCGACTCGAACACTTCGTCGTCGGCCGCTGGTTTGTCGGTGACATCAAGATGATAGTTGAACCCGCTGCATCCGCCGCCCTTAACGGCGACGCGAAGGCAGGAACCCTCGGGCATTTGATTCTTCTCAAAGACCAGCCTTATCTTGTCGGCGGCCCGTTCTGTAAGCGTCACAGCCATTTTTCGCTCCTGTGTTACGTCTTGCTCTTGGCGAGATTTTTCGTTTTCCAATCGGTAATGGCAGCCTTTACGGCGTCCTCGGCAAGCACCGAGCAATGCACCTTCACTGGGGGAAGCGCCAGTTCGTTGGCGATGTCGGTGTTTTTCAACTCGTCCGCCTGCTCCACGTTTCTGCCCTTGAGCCACTCGGTGGCCAGCGAACTTGCGGCGATCGCCGAGCCACACCCGAAGGTCTTGAACTTAGCGTCCACTATCGTGCCATCATCCGCAACACGAATTTGAAGCTTCATCACATCGCCACACTCCGGAGCGCCGACAATGCCCGTTCCGACATCGACAGCCGACTTGTCCAGCGAGCCGACGTTGCGGGGATTGTTGAAATGATCGTTAAGTTTGTCGCTGTATTGCATATTCCACTCTTTCGTGATCGGGCGTCTGTCGCGCCACGGTTTCAAATCAATGCTCTTTCCACGTAACCTTTGACAGGTCGATACCCTCCTGGGCCATTTCATAAAGCGGGCTCATATCGCGCAGCTCACGAACCGCCTTGATAGTGCGTTCTATCACGCACTCGATCTCCTGTGCGGTGGTGAACCGCCCCATGCTGAAGCGTATCGAACTGTGCGCCAGATCGTCGCCCACGCCCATCGCCTTGAGGACGTGACTTGGTTCAAGCGACGCGCTCGTGCAGGCCGACCCGCTCGACACCGCAACGCCACCAAGCTTCATCATCAGTCCCTCGCCCTCCACATAAGCGAACGACAGGTTGCTCGTGCCAGCAAGGCGATGCGTCGGCGAACCGTTTCTCTTGACCATATTGAGGCCGGCCATAATGCCTTCCTCAAGCCGGTTTCGAAGCTGCTCGATTCGCTTCGATTCGTGGGGCATTTCTTCGCGGGCGATCCTGCATGCCTCGCCAAATCCCACGATACCCGGAACGTTGAGCGTTCCGCTTCTCATGCCCCTCTCGTGCCCGCCGCCATCCATCTGGCAGGTCAGACGCACCCTTGGCGAGCGTCTGCGAACGTACAACGCGCCTACTCCCTTGGGGCCGTATATCTTGTGGGCGGAGATGCTCATCAGGTCGATGCCCATCGCCTCGACATCCAGAGGTATCTTGCCCAAAGCCTGCGTGGCATCGGTGTGAAAGATCACTCCCCTCAACTTGGCCAGCTTGCCTATCTGTGCGATAGGATTGACCACGCCCGTCTCGTTATTCGCAGCCATGATCGAGATCAGCAACGTCTTGTCAGTTAATGCCGAGGCGACGTCCTCGGGGTGCACCACACCTTCTCCGTCAGGCGCAACCCAGGATATTTCGTATCCCTCCGCCGAAAGCCTTCTGCACGGATCGACCACCGCCTTGTGCTCGGCGGGACATGTCACAATGTGGTTTCCCTTCGAGCGATACATCTCGGCGACGCCCTTGATGGCGAGGTTATCACTCTCGGTGGCCCCACTGGTGAAGACAATGTCCTTGGGGTCGGCACCGATAAGTTCGGCAACCTGCTCCCGCGCCTGCTCCACAGCCGACTGAGCCTTCCATCCGAAAGCATGGTTGCGGGACGCGGCGTTTCCATAATGCGACGTCAAGTAAGGCATCATCGCTTCGAGAACCCGCCCATCCAGCGGGGTCGTCGCATTGTAATCCATGTAAATCAAACCTTCACCCACGCCGGACGAAGGGTTATTCCGCTGACAATCGCAACCGTCCTGCGAATCAGATGGATTAATCGGGCATGCAGGTTTCATCAATAACGCTCCGTTAACGTAACAAAGTTCAGATTATCCCGCCCCTGCCGGCTTTTGTACACTCCCGCAAGCAGGGGCGGGACATTTTTTCGATCATTCATTCCGCCATATGTCCGCTGCTGGACTCGCTCAACACGCCCTTGGAGGGATCGACAATCTCCGCAAGCGTGACCTTTTTGAGCAAGTCGTTCAACTTCCGATGCACACGATGCACCGGATCGGCTATCGGGCAACGGGCCATCAGTTCGCAGGTACATTCCCGCTCACCGACCTGGTCAGTCACACACTCGACAAGGCGGGGTGGTCCCTCAACCACCTCCACCAACTCCGCCAACGTGATGTCGCCGGGTCGACGCGCGAGACGATACCCTCCGTGCGCCCCGCGCACCGACTCGACGTATCCCGCTGAACAAAGCTCTTTCATGACGTTCATAAGCAGACCCGCCGGCACTCCCGAGCTTTCGGCAATCTCACGCGCGCTGGAAACTCTATCTCCATCCAAAGCCGCCAGATGCGCCATCGCTATTAGGCCATATCCTGTCTTCTTCGTCAGTGCC
>CAZWAT010000090.1:0-10905 GCA_964632015.1 uncultured Planctomycetaceae bacterium | reverse complement strand
GGGCCAATACATAGACGCTTGCATCACCTCCGGCGCCGGACGGGGCCAACGGCTTCGCCTGCGCGACGCGAAGCATCTTCGTGTCGATGTTGACGCGTCGCTTCAGGAGCGGATTCAACTTGCTTGCGAGCCACGCCGGTTCAACGTTCGAACGGCACTGTCGCTCGATGAGGATATCGGGCAGGCGATGGGGAAGGCACTTGATGAACTTCTGAAGAATCACCATGACAGAAACAGAATATGCGCCGGTGTGGAGGGCATTCATGTCGGCGGGGACGAACGGGCTATTGGCGTGGAACTTGGCTCGGGCGCACATGTCGCTCGGGTTGCGGGGGTTCGGGCAGTGGGAAGATTCACCGAGTCGGACTATTCCGCAGGTGGCGTGGGTGGGCCCATAAGGGCATGGGCGAACTGGTTGCAGCTTCGCGACCGAAGGCTCAGCCGGGTCAGCGTGGATATTGGCGTCCTGGTCGAGTTGACGTTCGTGCCAGCGGGGTCGCTGTCCGCCGACGTGGTTGCGATGTACACCGGCGGGGGATTGAGCGTACTAAACACCTTGGCTCGCCGTTTGTTCAGTAGACCCGCCGATCAGGACGGGGGCATCGCCTCGTCAGGAGCCGTGTGCAAGGAACTGCTCAATGAGTTGTTGGCGAATCCGTACTTTCTCAAGCCTGCGCCAAAGATTACGAACTCTCAAAGCTGGGGTGACATTTATGTGCAAAGGCTTATGCTCGCCGCCAATCGCCTTGGCTGTGGTGGCAACGACATCATGACGACCGCTACGGAACTGGTCGCACGCAGCGTCGCGCAGGCGGTGCTGGGTCTGACCGAACGGCCTCACCAGGTGGTCTTGTCGGGCGATGGGGCGATGAATATACACCTGGCGTCAAGAATCCGCACCCTGTTGAGCCCGTGCAGCACCATCACGTGTGAAAAGTTTGACGTGGGGATTCTGGCTCGTCGAGCGCATGCGCTGTGCGCGATGTCGGCGGCGAGGGTGCAATCGGTTCCGATATACTGCCCACACGCGACGGGCGCGAAGCGTCCGGTATTGCTCGGTGCAATTTATGATCCGCCAGGGATTTAGCCCACCGCCGGTATTATCCTCGGCCTTTCATCTGAAGCCCGAAGAGTTTAATGAATCCAGTTGCATCGCTGGGGGTATATTCATCGCCCATGGTGAAGCTGGCTAGCTGCGAGGAATACAGGCTGTTGGGCGATTCGCAACCCGCGGCGGTGGCTCGTCCCTTGAAGCACTTCACCCGCACTGAACCTGTGACGCTCTTCTGGGTGGAGTCGACGAAGGTATCGAGCGCCTTTCTCAGCGGGCAGAACCACTGGCCGTAATATACCAACTCGGCGTACTTGAGGGCGACTTGTTCCTTGTAGTGGGCGGTGTCGCGATCGAGCGTCAGGGCTTCGAGCGCCTGGTGGGCAACATACAGAATCGTTCCGCCCGGCGTTTCGTAGGCGCCCCGACTCTTGATGCCTACCAGGCGATTTTCGACCAAGTCGGTCTGCCCAACCGCGTGACGCCCACCGATGGTGTTAAGCGTGTCTATGATATCGTGTCCTGCAAGTTTCTTGCCATCCACGGCTACGGGCACACCTTCCTTGAAATCGATCTGCACATACTCGGGTTTGGCGGGCGCTTTCGAGACGGGAACCGACATCACCCACAGGTTGTCCTTGGGTTCGTTGCGTGGGTCTTCGAGATCAGCGCCCTCGTGTGAAATATGCCACAGATTGCGATCTCGCGAGTAGATCTTCTTCTTGCTCTGGGCTATGGGGACGTTGTGTGCCTTGGCGTATTCGATGGCAGCCTCTCGACTGGTGAGCTCGAATGTGGAGTCCTTCCACGGCGCGATGATCTTGAGATCAGGTCCAAGCGCCATGAAAGTCAGTTCGAATCTTACCTGGTCGTTGCCCTTGCCTGTAGCGCCGTGTCCAACGGCGTCAGCCTTTTCGCGATGGGCGCAATCGACCTGCGCCTTGGCGATGAGCGGACGGGCGATGGATGTCCCAAGCAGGTAAAGGTGCTCATAGGTCGCCTGGGCCTTGAGCATCTTGAAGCAGTATTCCTCGGCGAATTCCTTGCGGAGGTCGGCGACGACGCACTTGTCGGCGCCGCTTGCCATAGCCTTTTCCTCGATTCCATCGAGTTCATCTGCTCCCTGACCGACGTCTGCGACAAACGCCACGACCTTACAGCCGTATCGTTCCTTCAACCAGGGAAGTATGACGGACGTGTCCAACCCGCCGCTGTATGCGAGTACGATCTTCTTGATGTTTTTGCTCATCGCGGCATTCTATCATCCGCCGCGTCGGCTGCAATAGTATGATGCAAATAGCGCCCAAACACCGTCGATGGAGATAAGCTTTTAATATGAAATACGAATATGACGTTGCGGTTATTGGTCTTGGTCCGGCGGGAATGGCTGTTTCGGTAATGGCTGCCGAGATGGGTCTAAAGGTTATTGCCGTCGAGGCCCGCGACATCGGTGGCGAGTGCATGAACGTTGGATGCATCCCCAGCAAGGCTATTCTGCGGGCGGCGAAGGTAAGACACACCGCGGGCAGGGCGAACGACTTCGGCCTGAGCGAAATTGCTCCTCCGCAAGTGGTCGATACATTTCAGCGCGTGCGAAACCACCTCAAGTTTATCAGCGAAAAGAAGACCATGGCCATGTTCAAGAAGGTCGAGCTGGTGCTTCGCCAGGGGCAGGCGTCGTTCGTTGACGCACACACGCTCAAGGTTGGTTCTCGCACGTTCACGGCAAAAAGAACGTTCATCTGCGTGGGCACGCGTCCGTCGCTGCCGGCGATTGAGGGAATGGAATCGGTGGGGGTGTTGACCAACGATAACCTTTTCGACCTCGAAACCGTGCCGGACTCGTTGATCGTCATCGGCAGCGGGGCGATTGCCTGCGAGATGGCCCAGGCTTTCAACAGGCTTGGATGCAAAGTGACCATGGTGATGCGGGGCAAGGGGCTGATGTGGCGAGAAGACCCCGACGCGCGGGATCTGCTGGAGAAGACCTTCCTGGATGAAGGCATCAGAATGCTCACCGACAGGAACATGACCCGCATCGAGCGCCGCGACGGTAACGCTGTGCTTACCACCGAGCAGGACGGCGAGATATCCGCCACGCATGTGCTCTCGGCGACGGGTCGGCGGATGGATTTCGATTCGCTTGACCTGCCCGCGGCGGGCGTGAAATTCAACCAAAAGGGAATTGTGGTCAATCACCTGTTGCGTACCTCGCGGCGCAACATCTACGCAGTTGGCGACTGCAACGGATACGCCCAGTTGTCTCACGCTGCGATGCACCAGGGCATGATCGCCCTGATGAACGCTATCATGCCTCCTGGAATGAGGATGGACTTCCACAAGTTTGTCGTGCCCTGGACGGTGTTCACCGAACCCATGATTTCGCATGTTGGCCCGCGTGCCTCGGCACTTAAGGAAAGCAAAGTCCGGTTCGAAGAGATTGTCGTGCGACACGAAGACTACGGCGCCGCCATTGCCGAGAACCTCGGCAGCGGATTCGTCAAGGTGCTTGTAAGTTCCGCGGGCAGGATACACGCCGCCACCGTAGTGGGCGAAGGAAGCGGCGAAATGATAAACGAATGGGCACTGGCCGTGCAGAAGCGAATTCGCATACATGACATGATGATGCTTCAGCATTCGTTCCCCACCATGTCATTTCTCAACAAGCGTGCCGCCGAAACGTGGATGATGAACCGCATGCGTTCATCGTTCGTCCGCTGGCTGTGCAGGTTGTTCTACAAGATGTGACCGTGCAGGCTCATAAGGCGGACGCATGGGTCGATTGTCTCGCCTGGCAGTAAGTGTTGAACGAGCATGTCTCGCAGGGCGCCGAGGCAAGGGGGGAGTAGACGTTTTGGATACGAGCGTGAATGAGCGATTCGGCGGACTCATCGAGCGTTGCTTCCATTTGTTGGATGAGTTCCGCTGTCGCTTGGATCGTGTGCGACAACCCCGGCCGGAGGAAATACACCCCCGCGTCGACAAGGCGCTCGCCGGTGTGATACTTGTCAAGATATCGCTGGGCGGCACAGCAATAGAGCCCCAGTTGCAAGTGATATTGCTTGGCGCGTGCTGGAATGGAATCGGCATTGACCCGGTCGGACTTGTAATCCACGATATGCCATTGCTTCTGCCCGTCGCGATAGAGCAGGTCTATTTTGCCGTTCACCTCGAGCCGGCCTTGGGGAAGCACGAAATCCGCTTCGGCGATTCTGTTGTCGCTGGTGGCTATTTCTTTCCAAAGTGGACTCTTGCTAAGAAGCTCGATCATCTTCTCGAATTCCCGCGTGAGGGATTCAGCGTCCGCCTGCCCGGCGAGGTCAAGCTCGTCCAGCGCCAGGCATACCAACTCGTGTGCGGGCTGGGGTTTGTCGAAATCTATAAGCTCCATGCAGCGGTGGAACATCGTGCCCATCTGGGCAGCATTGAGCGACCTGTCGCCGGGCTTGCCCTTCTGACCGGAGGGTGTCGGTGAAATGCCCAGCACGTGTCTGAGGTAATAGAATTTCGGGCACATGCGGTAGTCGCCAAGTGCGGTGACAGACATCGATAATGTCAAGTTGTGGGGTAGGGGCGCCAGCAGGGGGCATTCGTCGCCTTTTGCCTTGCGTGCCAACTCGATGAGTTCTTGTTCCAGTTGCTCTGGCGACTGTACCGAGGCAAGAAGCCTGGCGCCCTTGTTGTCGCTCGAGTGCGAGCGGACTATTTCTGGAGTGATCCTGCGAAGGCGGATGCTGTATGGCTTGAGGCCGTAGGGGATGTACGCTTCGTCCTTATCGACCAGTTCGCCTCGCAAATTAAGCCTGTTGTCAAGCTCGTCCAGCCAGCTTTGCGAGGATTGGAACCGCCCGTTCTTGCTTCGCCAATCGGCCCCGACGATGACTAGATGGTCTTCATGCCGGGTTGCGGCCACGTACATCAATCTCATGTTTTCGCGGTGGTCATCGATGGCTTCGAGCGAGCAGGCCAGGCAGTGGCTGATCGGACCTTCGTCCTCATCTTCGTCGTTTTCATCGTCAGACATCTGCTGGTTCTGGGTGAAGTTGAACGCAAGCCCCCAGTCTGTTCTGTACAGCAGGGCTTCTTTTCGGGATTGGGGGCGGGTGTTCAAGTCGCTCATGAACACCACTGGAAACTCCAGCCCCTTGGACTTGTGGATGGTCATAATTCTCACGACGTTCTCGGCCTCGCCGACGGTGGGCGCTTGCTCATAGCGCGACTCGTCGATTACCTGGGCGTTCATCTGCGCGATAAAGTGCGTCAGCGACAGCCTGCCTTGGGGCGCTCCCCTGGCGAGATCCACCAGCCGACGAACATTGCCCAGCAGCCGCTTCCCATGGAACTGGCCCAAAAGCACCGCCTCGTATCCGGTTTGCTCCAGAAGTTCTTCGACAAGCTCGTCAATCTCCATTGCGTCCTTGCGCCTGTGCAGGGAGTAGATGAGCCTGATGGCGAAATCGAGGGACACCGCTGACTTCGGGGCGATGTCCTCGAGCGGATTCCTTTCTAGAAGCTCGGGGAAATATGGCGGCTTGCATGTCTGGGCGATGTGCGTCAGCGCGTTGTCGTCAAGCGAGAACATGCTGCCGCGAAGCGCGCCGAACAGGGCGATGTCGTTGTATGGATTATCAATCGCCCCCAGCGCGTTAAGCACGTCATATACTTCCTGCTGCTTGAAGAAACCGCTCCCGCCGACAACGTAATAAGGAATGTCTCGTAACTCGAGTTGCCTTTCGAAACTCAGGCTGTGAGTCATCCGCGCAAGCAGGATTGCGATATCGGAATATTTCACCTCCCGCCACGACTGTGACTGGCGATCCCACACGAGTTTCTCATTATCTTTCACCATCTGTTCGATTCGCTGCGCGACCAGGGCGGCTTGTGCGACGAGGGCGTTCGAGGCAGTGTCTATGTCGAAATCTTTGCCCGGCTTGGCAAGCAGCACTTCCACTGACGAATGCGAGGGCGTCTGGGTACGAAACGCCTGCATGGGCTCGTAGTAGTCGCCAAGCAGTGGCTCGAACAGATAATTGACGAACTCGACCCCGGCCTTGTGCGTTCTGAACGACAGATCGAGATTCTCCTGCCTGTCTTCACCAAGATCATGACAGAGTTTGTCGAACACCTCGACCTGAGCCCCCTGGAACCTGTATATGCTCTGCTTGGCGTCACCAACGATGAACAGCTTGCCTTCGGGAATCGCTCCATTCTCACCAGGGCCTATCAGCCTACGTAACAGGGATATCTGGAAGGGGTTGGTGTCCTGCGCCTCATCGACAAGCAGTTGGCGAATCTGACGCCTGAGTGAATCAGCGGCGATGCCCGGATTTGTCAGCAACCTGTCGGTGTACGCAAGCAGGTCGTCGAAATCCAACAGACCTTGCGGACGCTTGAGCGAGGTGTATATCTTCTGGGCTTTGCACGAAATCTTCGCAAGCGAGCTCAGGCCCCGGGCGGCCTGTTCATCCCACTTGTTGAACGGCTTGCACCAGTCTTCGATAGGTGCAAACGAGTTGCGCACAGTCTTCATCAGCGACCGGACGTCGGATACATCGCAAGGCCAATTGTTCTTCGACCCGCCTCTTGTGTCGATGCCCATGATATTGTCGATGACCTGCGCATCGGGCGGGTCTGCCCCTCTTATCGCCTCCATCACATAATTAATCAATTGATCGCGTTTCTTGCCAAGCGTGTCATTCTGGCTGGAACAATCAATTTCCTTGAGTTCTTCAAGGGCTGCGTTGAGCCAACGATCTTGCACACATTCGTCCCACACCTTCTGAACCGCCTCTTTGCGGGCCTGCTCCCATCTTTTGAGATTGGCGTCGGCGTCGATGTATTCAGCGGGTGGGCAGGTGTTTCTGTTTTTGATCATCTTCACGACGTGTTTGTGCAACTGGTTGAAGCTCAGGCCCGTCAGCAGGTATGCAACGTCCTGTTCTTCGTTCTCCACTGCCGAGAGAATCGCCTCCTGCACGGCTTCGTCGATCATCTGGGACTGCACCAGTTCGTTTGCGCACACCGAAAAGCTCGGGTCGAGTCCCGCCTCAATTGCGTGGGCCCGCAGCAGCGACGAGCAAAAACCGTGGATCGTCGAAATTCTTGCCTCCGGACCCGACGCAAGCCAGCCCAGAATGCGCGTCTTCTGTTCTCCCTGTGCCTTGTCGGCAAAATCCTTTAGGGTCGCTCGCACACGGGTGAGCATTTCCAAGGCAGCTTTTTCGGTAAAGGTCAACGCGACGAAATGCCGCAATGGATCTTCCGACGAGTCATTATGCACAAGCTCGGCGAATCGTCTTGCAAGCACGAACGTCTTGCCGCATCCCGCGCCGCTTCGCAGGGCGATGCTCTGGTTAACCCTTTCTATCGCCGCAGCCCGCTGGGGAGGGGTCATCCTTGTGTCACTCATCTTCGCCCTCCGTCTCCAACGCCGGACGCTTGACCTCAAGGCGGGCCTGGCTGAAGTGGCAGATAGTTCTGTACGGGCAGTATGACGGACACGATTGGGCAGGCGCTCCAGCGGGCACGGGTTCATAATGCCCAAGCCTGATCTTCTCGACGGCCTTTCCAATGTTCTCGATAGACAGGCGTCTGCGCTCGTCGAAATGATCGTGAAAGCTGACATTCTTCGGCGTGTACTTGACGGCTGAGAACCAGACCGTTCGCCCAAGAATCGAGTGATATGCTCCACCGATGCATTCTTCATTAAGAATCGACTCGACGGCCAGCGCGTAAAGCGGCAACTGAACACTCTGACCCGCATCTATGCTCGCAGCTTTTGGCAAAGTGCGCTGCTTGTAATCGACAACCATCAGCCCCTGCGTGTTGTCCACCTTCACCATGTCAATTCGATCGATCTTGCCCCTGAGCCTGAAATCGCCCGATGGCGTGGTGATGGTGATTGGATCATTCACGCTCGCCTCGTCGCAGGGTTCGTCGGGAAGAATTTTCATACCGAACCCAAGCTCGAAATGGCTGTGAAGTACCGTGGCGTCAGAATGCTCCCGCTGCGACCTGAGATAGCTCCACAATTCGCCGGTCATCTGGTCGCGCTGAATCTTCCAAAGCTGGGGATACGCTATCCGGCGAGACTCGACCCGTTGAGATTCCCGCTCGATTGCCGAATCGAATTCCGCTCTCAGAAGCTTCTCTTCAACGTCGGCAATGTCGAATGGGGCGCCAAAATGATCTCGCAGACGCGTCATCAAGTTGAACAGCACACCGTGACAGAACTGACCTCGCGTGACGGGCTCAAGTTGACGCTGGGGTTGATCGAGCGGATCGAGCCTCAAAACGTATCGCGCGAAGAACGACCACGGGCATTGGCCGAAAGTGTTCAACTGGCTGCACGAAAATATCGCCGTCGAGAAGCGATTCGCCAGATTTCGGGCAAGCCTCTCGTCGGTTATCCATCCGTCGAATTCGTCCCACCCGTCGCCTCTCCATCGGCGATGTCTACAGATCAGACCCGCGCATATCCGCCCCAGCAAGGCCCGGTGGTTCTCGACCAGCCATTGCAACGCGCCCGGGCTGAATTGGGCCTGTGGATTGAACAGCCCCGACACCGCACCGGCTGCGGCGTCAGGCCCAGGGGCAATCTCCTCGCGAGGGGGCACGAACTGCCCCTGCAAAATTCTCTTCACACGCCCCCGCGCCGACATCGCGTCGAGCCCACCGAATGGTTCGAGCAGATTCACTAAAAACCCGCTCATCTGCATGGGCCTGCCTGAGGAATCCGCCTCAAGACATGTCACCGTCAGCGAATCGCTGGCGCGCGAACAGGCAATGTAGAACAGCAGCATCTCACGGGCCGTGAGGTCGCCCCGGCAGTCCATCGCCATTCCACGAGACGACCACGCCGAGCGATCGTTTTCAGAGATAAGCGAACCTTCCGAGAACTTGTGTGGAAACTGACCCTCCGTCACGCCCAGAAGGTACACGTGCTTGAATCTCAGCGAGCGGGCGTCGAGTACGTCGATCGCTTCGACCACGCCTCCACTACCAGCGGGCGTAAAATTGACCGACTCCAGCGCCGCTCGCAGCGACGCGGCGTCGAGTTGCTCGGCGGACAGTTCGTCGGCGATCTCTTCGAGCTTGTCCAACGCCCCAAGGTCGCGTGCGGCCGTTCGCTCGTCGCCGCATGCCATGACAGCCGACCTCACATCAAGCGTTCTCGCAAGAGCGGACAGGTCGCCGGGCTTATCTGCAAGATTGAACAACCGTTCGAGCATGCCGATGGCATTTGACACTGCCTCGGGCGACGGTGTCAGCGAACCAACAGACACCGGCGGGCTGTCTTCATCCTCCACCACGCGTGTCAGACGGGTCATGAATCTGTCGGCTGCGAACGCATAACTTTCGCGAGATTCCACGACGTTGCCCCAGCGAATCAGCGCCTCGGCAAGGGTGGGTGTGGATGCGTCGAACTCGCCCAGGGATTCGGGCACAAAGTAACTGCTCTTGATAACGGCCAGAACGTCGCTGAAGTGGAATCTAGGCCCAAGACCCGCCACGTCGAGCAGGAACCTTATTACCGGAACGGACGCAAGCGAAACAGACTCATTCACCGCGATTACGCCGTAACTGTGGCGCGAATGTCGAAGCAGCGGGGCGTAGTCATTAAGGTTTCGCACTAGCACGGCGATGTCACGAGGATGACAACCCGAAAGAAGTTTCTTCTTCACCTGGGCCGAAACCGCCTTTATCTCGGCGTCCCGCCCGCATGCGGATATCACCTCAAAGTTGTCTGGCGGATCGACCTTCGGAGCGTCGTACCGGAACAACGAATCGTACAGAACCCGCGCAAGACCATCGCGCGGGGTCGAATCCGCGCCAAGCCTTATCTCCTGAAGGTCTTTCCCAAATCGCCCACGGATGTTGTTGAGGGTTCGCGTGGTCCACCACCACATTCTGCCCCTTTCGTCTTCGTCGTGGGGCAGGGTGATCAGAGTATTGGCTGCGTTTGCCGCAAGTTGAGATAATATCGCAAGTTGCGTTGGTGAAAAATCGGTGAAACCATCGACGCACACCGCTGTGGGATACTTGAAATCGCTCAATTCCTCGGAGCTTTCAAGCAGCCTTCTTGCCTCCCATTGCAGGCCCTCGACATCATAAAGGTTGTTGTCCAGCAGGTGTTGCTGGTAGACGCGATATACTCTCAGAAGCTCAAGCCCCCTCATCTGATTCTTCGCCAGTGCCCCGCTGAGCTGGTCGGGATCGATGCCAGGGCGTTTGAGTTCGGCAATGGCCCGGTCGATTGAGCCCACAAGCCCCGGCGTGTCTATGAGCGCGCCGAGCAGGGTCGCCTTGCCCTCGTCTCGAAGCGTCCGGACTATACGCCTGATAAGCAAGTATCGCCCCAACGCCGAGATCGTCCTGGGCGCCTTGCGCGATTGGATGAGAATACGTCGCGCAAGGTCGGTGAATGTCATAACTTCCGGCATGACAAGAATTTGAGAGTCACTGACCAACCTGCGTTTGAGGTCTTTTGCTGCATGGCTGTTAGGGGCGAGCATCAGGCAGGCGCCCGGCGCGAATGAGCGATGAAAACCAAGCGCGGTAGTGGTTTTGCCCGACGCGGCAGGACCCAGAAGGACGACCGTCCTGTGTCTGGCCTGGAGGATAGTTTCCAGTGCTCGTGAATTGCCCATGTGCGAATTCATCGTCCCATTCTCGCAACGGCTGATGAAAGTCTCAAGCTCATATTGCCCAGCCTGTCGATTACTCGGCGAGTGGGGGAGTTGGGTTGATAATGCAGGCGCGATATGCTATTGAATCTGAACGGGCCTAAGCGGTCGATGGCGACCCGGAGAGCCCGACACCAGTTGAAGGAGAAACAATGAGCATAGAACTCA
>CAZWAT010000089.1:0-10946 GCA_964632015.1 uncultured Planctomycetaceae bacterium | reverse complement strand
GAAAAGACTTTTTCACAAGCTCAACGTCGGCGCCAGATGGCGAATGGGGCAAGGACCGGCTCGGGAGGAGAAGAGGAATGACGAACGCAACGAAGGTGTGGGTTGTCGCAGTGGGGCTGCTAGTGGCGGCTCAAGGGGCATATGGATGGGCAGGGGCGACACACAAGAAGCTGGCCACTTTTCTGTTGGATGATCCGGTCATCGCCCCGTTGATTCCCAGTTCGCTTAATGTGAGTGACGTCAAAGATTGGGGCAGCGAACCGCCGGATAGCTGGCATCACCCGGGATGGAGCATGATCAAGTCGCGTGGATATCTGACCAATTACGACGGTCAGAATTGGCCTGGACTGGATGAGACGACGCGCGTGAAATATCTCATTCACATTGCCACCGACTGCGGCGTCCCGTTGGGGCACAGCCCTGCCAGGGAAGTGTATACTCATACAATAAATGAGGCATTGCTGGAAGTCCAGGTGGCGGCGTGGCAGGATTATCCATCGATTGTAGGCAAATCTTCATATCAACACTCAAGAAATGGATATAAGACAACGTTTAGTGGAACATACTCCGAAATAGTCAATAAGTTCTATGCCGCTTGCAAAGATAATGCCAGTTGGTTCAAGGGAACGCGAAACTGGGCAGGGGCACACAGTACGGATGATAACAAGGCAGGCGGCTGGAACGGTACCACGCTGGGGCTTTACCTTGCCAGGGCCATGTTGGCCGATTACTTTCTCGCGCAAAAGCCGACGGTTGCGTCGGCAGGGGGAACTTACCGTGTCAAGTCGGGTGGGGCTGTCACGCTCTCCAGCGAAGGTTCATACGACCCGGATTCCATCACTTGGACCAGCGAGGGAACATACTACAACAATGGCGGCGGGTTCACCTGTACCTGGGATCTCGACGGGGACGGGGTTTATGAGACTTCCGGGGCGAGTCCGACCATGACGCATTCGCAGTTGGTCAGTCTTGTGGGTTATACCGAGGGCAAGACGGTTACGCTTCGTGTTGCCGATAAGGAACCCGGCCTCTACCAGAGCACAAGCTACGATACTGCGACTGTGGCGGTTTATTCCGATCCGGTAGCCAACGCGGGTGGAGACAAGCTGCTGCCTTTCAACGGCATGGTCGAGCTGCGCGGAAATGGATATGATCCTGACGGCGGAGACATTACCCAGTGGCGTTGGACCATCAGCGGCGGCGATACGATAATCGAACAAAACGGGCGCAACTGGAACCTGACATGGCAGGAATTGTTCGATTTGGGATGCCTTCCCGGCGAACAGTATGAACTGGCGCTGTGGGTCAAGGACAATGACGGTGATTTCGCCGGAACGCATACCGATTACGCAATGCTCACGATGGTGATTCCCGAACCCACCACCCTGAGTCTGTTTGCGATTGGCGCCATAGCGTTGATCCGCAGGCGCTGCAAGGGTCGATAATCGACACAATATAAACGACGGTACGCCTTCGCCCACCCCCACGGCCAACGTCTGTTGTCATGTCATCCCGCCTGCGCCACCGGTTCACTATGTCGACAATTGGGGATCATTTTCGCTTGACGATGAAGGGGTCGGGGCATAGTGTATATGAGGCATCAAGAGTGCGCGAGGGTTCTGGCCCTGGGACCGCACGGCAACCTGTCGAGGATTTCGGCGATAAGGTGCTCCAGCCAGCCCCGTAAGGGACGATGTGGCCCAACATGGGATAAATTGGGTAATCCCTCCTGTTTCGCCCATTCTTGCGGAGTTCTGGAGTGCATCCAGTTGTCGTGCGGCGCGCGTTTTTGCGGGTGAGGCATATGCTTTGCCTGAAAGCCTTTTAGGAGTGTGACCATGAGTACCCAGAAGAGAAAAACGCGTATCGGTACCCTGGCGGTTCATGCGGGTCAGCAGGCCGACCCCGTAACCGGTGCCAGGGCGGTTCCTATCTATGCCACGGCTGCGTACAACTTCAACGATACCGACCATGCCGCAGACCTGTTCGCGTTGAAGGAGGGGGGCAATATCTACTCGCGCCTGATGAACCCAACATGCGAGGTTCTTGAAAAGCGTCTGGCAGCGCTGGACGGCGGAAAGGCGGCTTTGACATTCGCCAGCGGCATGGCTGCGATCACGGCGGCGGTCTTGACGATCACACACGCGGGGCAGAATATTGTCTCGTCCAGAAGCCTCTACGGCGGAACGGTGACGCTGTTCACACAGACGCTCAAGAAGCTGGGCATCGATGTGCGGTTCTTCGACTCCGATCGCCCCGACGAAATTGACCATCTTGTTGATGCCAACACGCGGTGTGTCTATATAGAAGCGGTGGGCAACCCCCGAAACGATGTTCCTGAGTTCCGCCAGATATCGGCGATTGCGCATCAGCATGAGCTACCGTTGATTGTGGATAACACCGTGCTGACTCCCGCGCTGTTTCAGCCTCTGGAACACGGGGCTGACCTGGTTGTGTATTCAACAACCAAGTACATCGGCGGGCATGGTACGCATGTCGGGGGGGCGATTGTCGAAGGCGACAGTTTTGGGTGGAACAACAACCCCGACAAGTGGAGCGAGTTCTGCAAGCCCGACCCCGCTTATCACGGAACAGTTTTCGCCGAGGCGTTTGGCGACACCCCGTTCTGTGCGCATGCGAGAACCCACTGGCTCAGGGACACGGGAGCGTCAATGAGTCCGTTCGCGGCGTTCCTGTTTCTGCTGGGGCTTGAAACCTTGCACCTGAGAATGCCCAGGCATTGCGAAAACGCGCTTCATATTGCCAAATGGCTCGCGCACCACCCCAACGTCGAGTGGGTCAACTATCCGGGCCTGGACGATCATCCCTGTGCTGATCAGGTCAAGCGGTACATGCCCAACGGGGCCGGGGCAATTATAGGTTTTGGCGTCAAGGGTGGAAGATCAGCAGGGGCGAAGTTCATCAACAGTGTGAAACTTGCCAG
This sequence comes from uncultured Planctomycetaceae bacterium, assembly GCA_964632015.1. Lineage (GTDB taxonomy): Bacteria > Planctomycetota > Phycisphaerae > SM23-33 > SM23-33 > JAAYCO01. The sequence continues at coordinate 8,002 of CAZWAT010000089.1, read as the reverse complement.
TCACCTGGCGAATATCGGTGACGCCAAGACGCTTGTCATTCACCCCGCAAGCACGACCCACCAGCAGCTCAGCGACGAAGAGCAGCGATCAGCGGGCGTAAACCCCGAATTCATCCGTCTGTGCGTGGGCATAGAGGATGTCGAAGACATACAAGAAGACCTCGACCAGGCCCTCAAGGCCAGCGGCGCCTGATGAAGTTATGAGGTGATGGATGCTTGACGAACTCGTAGACAGCAGCGACAGTGTTAGAAGCTCAAAACCTTTGCGCCATCTTCAGTTATTCAGCATTCCCGGCACGATGAAGCTGGAGCTGGGCGGCGAGCTTGAAGATGTGAAGGTGGCTTACGAGACCTACGGCCGGCTTAACCGCGACGGTTCAAACGCCGTGCTGATCTGCCACGCCATCAGCGGCGATTCCCATATCGCCAGGCATGATGACAACGACGACGCGGGTTGGTGGGACATCGCGGTTGGTCCGGGCAAGGCGATAGACACCAACAAGTACTTCGTCATCTGCCCCAACGTGCTTGGCGGCTGTCGCGGATCGACCGGGCCTGACAGCATCAACCCCAGCACCCGCAAACGCTATGGGAAGGATTTTCCGACCATAACCATAGCCGACATGGTCGCTGCCCAACGAAAGCTCGTTGAGCACCTGGGCATCGAGAAACTTCTGGCAGTCGTCGGCGGATCGATGGGGGGGCACCAGGCGCTGTGTTGGGCGAGCAAGTATGCCCAAAACATCAAGGCGATCATCGCTCTTGCCACCTCGCCCCGCCTGACGAGCCAGGCCCTTGCGTTTGACGTTGTGGGAAGGAACGCCATTCTGCGCGACCCCAACTTTCATGGTGGGCGATACTGCGACAAAAGCTGTTCGCCGGCGGTGGGGCTCGCCATCGCCCGGATGATCGGGCACATAACGTATCTCTCGCCCGAGGCGATGCAGGAGAAGTTCGACCTTGACCGCCTGCGCCCGAGGGATGTGCAGACCGAGTTCGAGAAACGTTTTTCAGTGGGCTCATATCTGGGTTACCAGGGCGAGAAGTTTGTCGAGCGGTTCGACGCCAACAGTTACATCACGCTGACGACGGCGATGGATCTGTTCGACCTTGGCGCGACCAGGCAGGATCTGACGCGTTCGCTGGGCGGTAGCGATTGTCGCTGGCTGATCGTTAGTTTTTCGAGCGACTGGTTGTTCCCACCGTCGCAATCCCAGGAGATTGTCGACGCGCTCATCGCGGGTAACATCCCGGTTAGTTACTGCAATGTGCAGAGCAAGTGCGGACATGACGCGTTTCTGCTTGAGAACGATCTTGAGAGCTTCGGCGGGTTGATTCGCGAATTCCTGAGTAACCTCTGTGGCCATTCGAGCAACTGTTCGTGCAAAGACAACCGACCTCAACGCAACCCCCGCAGCATCTTTCATCACAGGCTCGACTATGACCGGATTGTCGATCTTCTTGACCCGCATACCAAGGTGCTCGATCTTGGTTGCGGAGACGGTCAACTGCTTGCAAGGCTTGTGGATCGAGGCCATCGCGCCGTCGGCGTGGAACTCAACGAGCGCGAAATCATCTCATGCATTTCGAAGGGGCTGGACGTGATCCAGGCCGACCTTGATCATGGGCTGGCGAGTTTTGGCGACAAGCAGTTCGATTACGTGATTTTGTCACAGACGCTTCAGACGGTTCGCGATGTCGAGCGCGTAATCTCCGAGATGCTTCGCGTTGGCACGAGCTGCATTGTGAGTTTTCCAAACTTCGCCTACCGCAAGCTCCGCACGATGCTCTTCGAGCAGGGCAAGGCGCCGGAATCCTTGACAGGACTGCTGCGGTACAAGTGGTATAACACGCCGAACATCAGGTTCCTGTCGATTGCCGATTTCGAAAGCTTCTGCGCCGAGAAAAGCGTTGTTGTGCACAGGCGAATCGCCCTGAACAGCGAGACTCACGAGCAGGTGGATGACGATCCGAACCTCAACGCGGACATGGCGATATTCGTGCTCAGCGGCGCGAATCAATAGGATGCGGCTGACCTGGCTGATTTTCTGACCCGCGACGACGGGTCTCGCATCGCGGCGCGCAGGGCGGCGCGTGCGGAATTACTCATCACCGGCGGCATGAACACGACGGTTGCCTTTTTGTCACCGGTTACATCCCGACGGGCGGCCCGCAGCAGTGCGTCGATGCCGAATGTGGTTTGCGGCTCGATAAACACACCTATGAAGTCCGGCAGCATGGCAACCCAGTATTGCCCCTCATCGCGGATAAGGGCAGGGCCTTGCCATCGCATGTTGCCGGCGGGGGCGCGACGCGAGCGGGCAAGCTCCTCTAGACAACGCGGGCAAAATTTGTGAACATCCAAAGGCCCGGCGTTAGGATCAACCGCAAGCGCAAGCTCACGGTTCTGCCGCACCGATGACGGGCTAACGCGATGATACATCAGACAAGTGGGGTCGGAGCAGTGCGAACCCTTACGCCGACCCGGACGTTTCAGCATGCCCAACACGTGCCCCGCCTCGTGCAGCAGCACATGCGTGTTGAGATCGCTTCGCCCCAGGTTCGCCTGGTCGACGAAAATGGCATTTGGATAATCGCTCAGCACATACGGAAACCGTTGCTGGTTATCAATAAGCCCAGTATCGTAAAACAACACATAGATATATGCGGAACTCTGTTGAGATGGGCCGGTCATGTTCCGCAGCGCCAGTTGCGAGGGTGTTACGCCTTGGGCGTCGTCACGTGGGATATATGGTTTTTTTACCAGACTCACCCCGCCGGGTTTGTCGCAATGGAGTTCGAGAAACTCACGCAAGTGTTCCAGAGGTTCTGTGCCTGGGTTACAACCCGCGACTATATCGACCTCGACGTGTATCGATGAATAAGGGGAGCGTTGAAGATACAGTGACTCGGGACGGTGATACGCGGGCAGACCTGTGGCGCACCCGCCGAGGCAGCAGGAAAAGAGTATAGAAATCAGGAACAACAACCGCTTCACAACAACTCCACGGACATGAGCATAAACCCGATACGACTATCGGGATTCTACCGATTTGCCCGTGGGCGGTTCAACCTCATCGAGGGTGTTGGGGAGATCCGCACAGCCGCAAGTCAAGCCTGCTTGTGATGGCGATTGCCGCAGCCTTGGGGTCTTGGGCGCCGCAGATGGACGAACATACCGCTACGCGTTTGCCCCCGGCGTTTATCACTTCTTCGAGATTGTCCGGGCCGATTCCTCCAATTGGAACCAATGGCAGGGTGGTGACCTGCGAGGCTTCTTCGATGAACTTCGGCGTCATTGCTGATCCAGCGTCCTTGGTGCCTGTCTTGAAGATCGGGCCTATCGCGATATAGTCTGCGCCTTCGTTGATTGCATGCTTGACCTGGTCGATGTTGTGGGTGCTTCTTCCGATAATCGCGCCGGGGCGCAGCAGCCTGCGGGACTCGGCGACGGGAAGATCGGTCTGCCCAAGGTGAACGCCATCGGCCCCGACCATCGCGGCAATGTCAGGCCGATCGTTGATGATCAGCAACCTGCCCGTTTCGTCAGTCATTTGTCGCAGCTCGGCGGCGAGGGCGAGAAACTGACCGTCGCCGATGCCCTTTTCCCTGAGCTGAATCGCATCCGCGCCGCCCGCAATTGCCGCACGCGCGGTGTCTCTCATGCTTCCCCTGCACAGGCTGGTGGTAAGCAGGACGTACAGGCGAACCTGTTCGAAACGCTTGGCGACCATTATCCTTTGCACCAGTCTTTGCTCAAGCGTGTACCCGTTGTATCGCATTCGCTCGACCTTGTCGACCTGACCTGGGGCGATAATCTTCGAGTATTCTTCGATTGTGCGAAGCGCCTCGGTGACCCGCTTGCACGCCGCCAGCGCAACGTCGGTAAGATTTGCCCTGCTTGGTTCGGTCGGACTGGTGATTTCGGTTCCAAGGTCGCCGGGCGTGTCTCGCGAGGTGATGAACTCGTCCATGGGAAGCTCTTCCATCACGTCGCGCAGATCGCTGCGCATGCGCTTTGCCATTGCGGTCACGGCAGGATCGTTCAGGGCAAATCGTCCGCAGTCTTCGGCGACTCTAAGCCCCTCTCGTGCACGATTGAAGTTCGCGTCCAGAATCCTGTAGATTTCCCGCATGGTTGGGCCTCTGTGTCAGCGCTTTCCGTTGGGAATAGGGAACTGATCGCACAGTTCCTCGACGTTCTTTCGCACCTTGTGCAGCGTCTGTTCATCACCGTCGGAACTTAACACGGTGTCGATCCACCCGGCGATGAGCTTCATCTGCTCGGCGTGCATCCTGCGCGTTGTCAGGGCGGGGGTTCCAAATCGAACGCCCGAAGACTCCATCGCGCTGCGGGGATCGAATGGAATCATATTCTTGTTGGTAATGATTCCGGCCTGGGCGAGTCTGGCGGCTGCGACTTTTCCGCTGAGATCCTGTGCCTTTGAACGAAGGTCGACGAGCATAAGGTGGTTGTCGGTTCCTCCGCTGACGATCCGCCAGCCGTGCTCCATCAGCGCTTCGGCCAACGCCTTGGCGTTTTCAACGATGCTCGCTGCGTATTTCTTGAAGTCCGGTTGAAGGGCCTCGCCGAACGCGACTGCCTTTGCGGCGATCTGCTGCATCAGCGGACCGCCCTGCAGGCCTGGGAAAATGGCGGTGTCGATTCCCTTGGTCCACTTCGACTTGCACAGAATCACGCCACCTCTTGGCCCGCGCAGCGTCTTGTGAGTGGTGGTTGTAACGAAGTCGGCAACGGGCACCGGGCTGGGATGAACCCCGCCGGCGACAAGTCCTGCGATGTGGGCAATGTCGGCAAGCATGAGGCAGCCGACCTCTTTTGCGATGTCGGCGAAGGCGTTGAAATCGATGGTTCGCGAATACGCCGACGCGCCAACCACCATGATCTGGGGACGCTCCTTGAGGGCCTGGCGACGGATGTCGTCCATGTCAAGAAGCTCGGTATCCTCGCGAAGCCCGTAATGCACCGCGTTATAATTGATGCCAGACAGGTTGATCTTCAACCCGTGGGAAAGGTGTCCGCCCTGGTCGAGCCTCATGCCCATGATCTTCTCGCCGGGCTTGAGGGCCGTGAGGTATACCGCCAGGTTCGCGCTTGTACCGCTGTGAGGCTGGACATTGGCATGCTCGGCCCCAAAAAGCTCTTTCGCGCGATCGATGGCGATCTGCTCGATGACGTCCATGTTTTCGCATCCGCAGTACCAGCGCCGTTGGGGATAACCCTCGGCGTACTTGTCTGTAAGCATGGTTCCGGTCGCTTCGAGCACCGGGGTGGAAACGTGGTTCTCCGACGCGATCAGTTCAAGCGTGCTGTGCTGACGGCGGCGCTCGGCATCTATTGCGGCGGCTATTTGCGGGTCGGTCTTATCCAGAATACTCATTTTTTCAGATTCTCCTTAATCCAAATACTTTATCGCGTGAACGGACTGATCGCAAGACGGCGTGCGTGCGACAATCATCCGCCACGCGGGTCGATTAATGTTATCATCCATATGGGCTCAGATGCCCAGGTCTTCTTTGGTCAGCAGGGCTTTGAACTCGTACCCGGCGTTTTCGATGTTTTCGCGTGCGCCTTCCATCCTGTCTATAGTGGCAACGATGCGGGTGACTGTGGATCCTGCGTCGAGAAGCGTCTTTGCTGCCTCGAGCACCTGCCCTCCGGTGGTGGCGATGTCTTCGACAAGCAGCACCTTCGAACCGGTGGGAAGCTTGCCTTCCATCATCTTGCTGGTTCCGTAGTCTTTGCGGGCGTTGCGAACGATGACGAACGGTTTGCCGCATGCCATGGACGTAGCTGCCGCCAAAGCGACTCCGCCCAATTCGGCCCCGGCGATGATGTCGGCGTCGTGGGCGTGTGTGGCGAAAAGCCTGCCCAACTCGGCGAGAATTTCCGGCTGGGTTTCAAAAAGATATTTGTCCAGATAGTATTTGCTGCGCTTTCCGCTTCTGAGCAGAAAATCGCCTTCGAGGTAAGCTGCAGCCTTGATTTTTGTAGCAAGGTCGGATTTTTCCATGATTTCTCCATGCCGGTTTTCGGCTCAGTGAATATTGCATCTATCCGATCGATCGTCAAGCAATCAATTTGCGTTGTGCCTCGCATTATTATCCAGATTGTTTTGCAGTCAGTCTTCTTGATAATGTCTGCGCCAGACGCTATTGTGTTCGACCATATGAGCAAGGGCGACAAGAGCAAAAAGGCCGACCTGGGCAGCTACAGAGACACTGCCCAAAGCCTCTGGGTATCGATCATCCTTGCTTTCGTGCTGCGCGCGTTCGTGGTCGAGGCCTTCATCATACCCACCGGATCAATGGCCCCTACATTGCTTGGCGAACACTGGTCGCTTCAGTGTCCCTCGTGCGGATACGAATACAACTATGGTGGGGCGGGCGATGTCGTTCAGGCAGGGCGGGTCGGCAGGGTCATTCCGACGCCGCCCATGCATGCCAGGTGCCCCAACTGCCAGTATTCATATCCCGCCGACGTGCAGCGAAGGTTTCTTGACAATGGCGACAGGGTACTGGTGCTCAAGTATCTTTACGAACTTTCCGAGCCCCAACCCTGGGATGTGGTCGTTTTCAAGAACCCCCAGGACAACCGCCAGAATTACATCAAACGCCTGATAGGCCTGCCCGGAGAGATCATCGAGATTGTGCATGGCAACGTCTTTGTCGCCCAGGCGCCGGGCATCGACCAGGTACGACCCATAAAAGATCTTGACCTCAAGTGGAACATCCGGCGAAAACCCCACAGGGTTCAGCAGGAGATGTGGCAGGTCATCTTCGAGAACGACTATCAGCCTGACGAGTCTTGGCGCAGGCGAGGAGTGGCGCCATATTGGCAGGCCGATGACGCTTGGCAAGTGAGCAACCACCAGCGTGAGTTCGCCTTCAACGGCGAAAATGAGGGGCGGTTAAGGTTCATAACTCCCCGACGTGAAATATTTACGCCGCTGTATGGATACAACAACCCCGGCCTGCCGCTTGATGAGAATGATGTTGTGGGCGATCTTCGACTCGCCTGCGTGCTTGCACCTCACAGTTCAACGGGAACGGCGGTGCTTGAGCTTTCGAGCATGGGCTTCGATTTCAAGGCGACGGTGGATGTTACCGGACGCGTAGCGCTGTCGATGCGGTCGGAGTCGATGAGCGATGGGGGCTGGTCCGGCGATGCTGACATCGAGCCGTTGAAACCGGGCAAACAATATGAGGTTGAGCTGGAGTTTGTGGATTTCCTGGCGACGCTGAGAATCAACGGCCGGGAGGTGATAACCAACGAACCCGCGCGATATCCCGCTGATCCATACAACTGGCTGTTGCGGAAAATCGCAGACGAACAACGCTGGCCTACGCCGGAACTAGCGATATCCGCCAGCAATGGCAAGATGACCGTCAAGCACCTTAGTATCTGCCGAGATGTGTTCTACACCACCCACGAACTCAATACTCCACCATCTGGCCCGCTTGGACAGTACGCACGCGAGTTGGATGCGGCGAGTCGCGACCCAGATAACAAGCTCTTCAGTGCCGACAACCCGTTCTTCCGACCAGTGGAAGGAACCGGGTGGGGGAACATCGGAAAACCCATCTGGCTCAGAAAGCACCAGCGAGCACGGGCAGACCTGGACGAGTTCTTCGTTCTTGGCGATAACAGCCCCCAAAGCCTCGACAGCAGGGGGTGGGTGCTGGCGAGCCCGACGCTTCGACTTTATGATGAGGAGGGCGGGTTCCAATACCAGATGGGAACCGTCCCAAGATACAACATGATTGGCAGGGCGTTCTTCGTGTACTGGCCCGCCGGGCACAGAATACCAGGACTTCCGCGGTTGCCCCTTGTGCCTGATGTTGGTAGAATGCGGCTGATACGGTGAATACTTATCCACACCGGTCATTAAATGCACAATGTGGCTTGATTTTGGCAAACAGCATCGGGCCAAGATGTGACGCCCAGGAGCTTACATAATGCATTGTCTTGGGCACTGTT
>CAZWAT010000088.1:0-11053 GCA_964632015.1 uncultured Planctomycetaceae bacterium | reverse complement strand
GTTCGAAACGTCGACGACCCGACTACGCCATGATTCGAGTATCTGTCATGGACGAAATCTGATGCCGCCCATTGGTATCGCCTGGGCATATATTCTCCTTGTCGGCGTACTTGTGACGGCGGCCTTGATCGATCTGCGCCGAGGCGTTGTGCCCAATTATCTGACGCTGCCTACGATTATTGTCGGTCTTGTAGGGCATAGCATTGTGGGTGGCTTTGAGGGCAATTCGCAAAGCCTGGGACTGTACGGCGCGTTGGCGGGCCTTGCCCTTGGGTTTATTCCGATGTTTGTGGCTTGGAAAATGGGAGGCGTCGGGGGCGGCGACGTGAAACTAATGGCAGCCATCGGAGCAATGACCGGGTGGAGGTTCACCTTGTCGGCGCTGCTGTTCGGGCTTCTGGTCGCCGCGATCATGGCGATTTTCGTTATGACCCACAAGAAAATCGTAAAACAGACTTTGATCAGGGTGTGGCATTGCCTGCTGTTGGCTCTGGCGGTGAAGAAGACTTTTGATCCCACCACCGCCCAAAGCCCGAAAGTGCCAGTCGCAGTAGCATTCTGTGTGGGTGCGATTATCGCCCTGATAGAAACCCTATGGTTCGCCAGCGGTACTTTGCTTGGGTTATAAACTATAGAAGACTGATGCTCGAAACCATGCGTTCAACAAAGAACATCCCTGCTCACCGAAAAGCGACGCTGATAACGACAGCGGCCCTTGTCGCTGCTGCCTGCATCGTCTATATCGGCGGCGGTGGGGCAGTTGTGCACGGGCAGCAAGGGTGGATGGGCATGGTCCTGAAGAGTCCTTACTTCCTGGGTATGCTTGCCCTGACTATTACATGTGCGATTGTGCTTGGGATTGTTGGAGCGGCCCTCTGGTGCGCAGGTTCTGGCCGAAAGACTTCGACAAGCGAAGGCTCGGCAATTCTCGAATTCGCCTTGGTTATGCCCATAGCATTAATGATTGTGCTGGTGATGATTCAGTCATCGTTGCTTCTGGGCGGCAACATCTGCGTCAACTATGCGGCATTCTGTGCCGCACGCAGTGCCATTGTTCATATCCCTACCACTACCGACACAGAGAGTTGCAACGAGTTGTTGGACATGGCAGGTTCGCAAAAGATGCTGCGGATAAAAAACGCGGCATTATGGGCGACCTTTCCGGTCTCTCGCGCTGATGCCAAGTGCCCACCTGTTCATACCTCCGAGTTGGAAGAGGGTGTCAGGATATTCTTCCAAGCCTATGGCCGAGACAACCTGGGCAATTTGATGAAAACCTGGTCCAGCAGGGTGAGTTATGCTCACGAGCACACCACAGTCTGGGTCAGCCCGCCAAAAAATGAAGAAACTTTACGATACTATCCTAACGAGGACATACAAGCGCACGTTCGTCACACCTTTTACCTGTCAGTACCGTATGCCGCCAGGGTGTTTTCGGTGCTGCCGGGGGGAGCTGAACTGTCCTGTGACCCGGGTCAATATGGTACCGAAATGTACGCCACCTGCACCCTTACGAATGAAGGAAAGCAGGATTATGTTGATCGCGAGGAGTTTCCCTACAACAGGTGATGTCGGGCGTGCTTGATTGTCAGGCGGATAAAAGGTTATGCTGAAAGTGCTTTGTTAAACAGGGCGATGATCGAATTTCAGCGGCGGTCAGGCATAATGTAAGAGGATCAGATGTCAAATTCGTCAAATGACGGCCAGATCGGGTTGCCAATAGGTTCTACCGTCGGCAAGTATGAGATCAAAGAACGCCACGCTATGGGCGGACAGGCGATTGTTTACAAAGGGTATGACTCCTTGCTTGATCGGAATGTCGCGATCAAGCAGATTTCCTCGCATCTAGCCGAAGATGCCAAGTTCCTCGAACGGTTTCGCTGGGAAGCACGCATTCTAGCCCGCCTGGGAGCTCAACAATCCGGTATCGTGACCATCCACGAGTTGATTGTTGAAGAACGTGGATTATTCATAGTGATGGAATGGTTGACCGGCCACAGCCTCGAAACCATCATCCGTGACACAAACGGACCCTCGGAACCCAAGGCGACTCTTCAGATTCTCTGGCGACTGGTCGCCGCCCTTCACGACGTGCATCGTGCAGGGATCATCCACCGAGATATCAAGCCCGCAAACATCATTATCGAGGAAGGGCTAAAGCCCAAGATTACTGATTTCGGCGTAGCCGCAAGCCTCAGCGCGCAGACATCGATGCTTCTGGGCACCACAAAGTACATGGCCCCGGAAATGTTCGAAGGCAAGGAGATTGACCCTCGCGCTGACATGTACAGCCTGGGCATGGTCACGTACGAGTTGCTTGTCGGCAGGCCTAAGTTCAACGAGGTTTTCGCGGATATCGTGCGTGATCCGCACAGCGAAGCAATGCGGTGGATGAAATGGCACGGTGACGAATCCCTTGCCGCACCAATGTTGCATGAACTGATTCCGTCAATACCTGAATCACTGTCGAACATAGTGATGCGAATGCTGGCAAAGAATCGTGATGATCGCTTTGCCAATATGGAAATGCTAGGCAGGGCAATCAAGTCAACCTATTCACCAAAAGGTGGCTCGTTACCGCATCCAGGCGCCAAACGCCGCCCCAGGCTGGCTGCAATGTCTTCGTCGCAAGAGCCAATATCGACTGCCAATCCGACACCTTACGAACTGCAGACGCCTCCAACCGCCGAACTTCCCAAAAAACGTCTTGGAACCAAGGCGAAGATAACCATTGCTTCAACCGCTTTTATAGTGCTTCTGTCTGTCATCATCGGTCTGGTGGTGCATAGCAACAGTAAGCAGGCGTATCGACGTCAGCAGGCTATGGAGGCTTATTCGGTTGCCGAGGAGAGCTATCAGGCCGGTAGCTTTGCGCAAGCTGCTGTCGAATTCGAGAATGTCGCAAGAAGCTGGCCAAAGACCTTTGATGCACCCGCCAAGGCTGGGGTCATGACGAAGCTGGCCGCGGCAAGAGCCGCCGTCGCCTCCGCCCAAAGTGCCGACGACTGGGACACCATCGCTTCATTGGCTGCGGATGCCAAAAGGATGGCGCTCGATCTTCAGGCAAACAAACGCAATCTCATCGAGTGGTCTCGCAGGATAATTGAAGAAACCGAACGATTTGAGGTTGAACGAACCCTGGAACGCAAATTCCAGTTGGCAATGTCCCAGGCCAACAATGACTACGACGAAGGAAGGCTTCTGGAAGCCCAAAACCGCCTGGAACGTGAACTTGCCGGCGCTCTGCCGCCAGACAAGAGCGAACAGAAGAATGCGCTGTGGCATGAGATAGAACTTGCCCTGCTGCATAAGCAAATACAGGAGCAAATACGCCTTGGGGACAACGCGGCCGCACAACAGGATTTCGCCGGAGCACAAAGTGCCTACGAGAGAGCAGTCATGTTATCTCCTGGCAACCGCCTTCCCCGGCCAACCAAGCCGACACAGAAAGCACGCGAACTCGAACAGGGCATTCGCCAGCTGAAAGAGAACGTGCGACAAAAGGGACCGATTCTGGCCAGCAAGCAGCAGTATTTCGAGGCTGTTAGAATCGCCGACCAGGCGCGCGAGACGGGCAACAAGCAGGCAGAACTGGATGCGTTGATTCAAGCGGCGAAAATCTCATCCTCTGACGAGCTGGCCAGCAGGATGAGCATGCTCATGTCGGAGATGGCCTTTGACCAGGGTCAAGCGGCCCTTGCTCGCGGTAATGCCGCTGAGGCACGCAAGCTGTTCAGACAGGCCATCGAGCACGATTCTTCCAATAGCCGGGCTGTTGCGCAAATCGCCTTGCTCGATCAGGCGGACAAACGCAGAAATCTTGTAAGTGAAGGCGACGCGGCAATGCTTCAGGGGGATTTTGAATCAGCCCTGATCAAGTTTATCGAGGCTGCTCGCATCGACGGCGACCCACCGATGGACGACAGAATCTCGCAGTGCCGTTTCTCGCTCCTGCTTAACGAGGCTCAGAGGCTTCGAAAGGAAGGCCAGTATCGCCAGGCCATCGATCTGTATGAGCAGGCCCGCGAGGTGCGTCCTTCCGAAAGCGATCATGTCCTGAATTTGCAGTCAGCGGCCGCATTGGAGGAAGAATACGCGACCTACATTCAGCGAGGTGACGAGTTATTCGCAAGCAAACAGTATGGAAACGCTCGCAAAGAGTACGCCAAAGCCATAACGAAGACCAGTTCGCCCGAAGAAGCAAACCGCAAAATTGCCCTGTCGATCTACCAGGAGAACCTCTCAAGAGGCAAGGCAGCCATGGAAGTCAAGAATTGGGACTCCGCTCGCGCATATCTAAAAACGGCCAAGAGCAAAGAGCTGGAAGCGGGAATGGCGGGCGGCGAAATTGACGATCTCATACAGCAGGTCGAGAGCCAGTTGAGCGCACAAAGTGATTGACCCGCTTGTCGGGACCGGTGCAGCAGATCCATCGAGGTGTGACATGTTTTCGGCAACGCACTGGAAGCGGGGGCATTCAGAACATGCCCGTTCGGGGCAGGTGTTACTGATCACATTGCTTGCGCTGTCGGTTCTCGTGGCATTGATCTTCTACGTATATAACCTGGGGGTTATCGTCAACCGTCGCATGGTTGTTCAGCATTCTGCCGACTCTGTCGCTGTTAGCGGTGCGGGATGGATGGCCAGGTCTATGAATGTCATCGCAATGAACAACTGCGGCCAGTCTCGCATGATCGCTCTGGTTCCGGTACTCGATTCGATGCCCCTTGCCGTCGAGATGTCGCTGCACGATACAATCGCATGGGAACAGCGTCTTACTGAGCAGCTTGCCTTGGGCATCAGCGAACCCGGCCAGGCGGGGGTTATGTTGCGGGATGGCCTTGAATCGCTTCATGGCCGCATTGAACTCCAGCGAGATATTCTTCGTCCAGTCGATGAGGTTTTTAATCGTGGCATGTTCGACATGTCCACCGTCACCCACTGGAGCAGAGGCTTGCCCGGCGGCGGGCCTGACGGAGCGTTATGGCAGGCTGCGATCACCTTGGACGACTTGTCGCGGGCAACGGTGCAATCCGCGGGATATTTGTCACAGGCAAACGCGACTTCCTTCGGCCAGGCCAATGGCGTACAGACGTCTTTTCTGGTTCCGGTCATTCCCCAGATACCCGCCATTCGAGGACAGTTCGACCATTTCAAACCTGTCCTGCAAGCCAGGCTTGCAGTGACAGGCACAGGAATGGATCTGCATGACGACGAAGGCGATGGTGGGGCCATTCCGAATGCGGATTTCTGGCACAGACTTGGGCCTTGGGCAAGACTCTTTCGGTGGCGAGACTATTTCTCCACTCCAAGTGCGTGGGAATGGGTGCCACCCAGCCCAGGCAGGGGGCAAGATAGAGGCGGTGGAGGAAGCATAGGACTTGGTGGCAGAACCAATGGCACAAGTGCGCGTGATCGCAATGTCGGTGGAGGCTGGCGGGTGACAGAGCGCGTTGTGCAAGGTTATCGCACATATGGGCCTTTCTCATGGGCTCTCAGGCGGATTGACAACTATGCGTCTCGCGAATTGCCCGACACTTTCTTTGCAAGGTATATGAATCGTCTGGCACGCATAAAGCTGAACTACATGTTCGATTCCACCAATACAACAACAGTCGTCAACCCAGAATGGATAATAGATTATAACCAGGCTCGTGCACTGGCTGACCAGTCATCTGTAGTCGTTCACCAGACAATGTTCTATCTTATCGAGATCGTATCTTCGGTGCCCGAAGGTAGCGCAAACTGGCTTGTGCCGGGAACCTACCGCACCAACAGCCCCGAACCCCTTGCCATATGGACAGATGGATGGACAGATCCTTCACAGTGGCCGATCCCCAAAATCGGGGACCACATCTGGAAGGATTCATGGACATATGAAACCACTGAGGACTGGGATCTGGGAATATATGCTCAACGTGAGGATCCTGCCGATCCCGACAGCCCTCCCCAATGGAACACAGTCTATGTGGTTCAATGGTATATCTGGGGCGGAATCAACATCGGCCAAGAGATAGAAGTCTCCAATCCAGCTAACTGGGACGATGCCAGCGAACTGCCCGCACCGTATCTGCTTGACACGCGGATTGGTGACTATAGAGCAGTTGATCCGGACAGTGATCAGGGTGTGCGTCGATCGCATTTCACCTTCTTGGGCATTGCAAAGGACAGTCCCCATACCGACGTGTGGGGAAGCAGGTTCTCACCCATCAACCCGTCGAAGAGCATGACATCGGCTGCCCAGGCGAAACTATTCAACCCGACAAGCTGGGATCTGTGGACACAGAATTGGCAAGTCCAGCTAACGCCTGTAACCATGTGGGATGATTGGGTTGAACGCCTGGCGGACGGGGCAGACCAGGCGGGGCAGATTCCCGAACTGGTCGATATAAATGATGTCACCGACTCACAGGAGTATTTCCATCGCCTGCTGAATGTGCTTGAGAACCACACGAATCATTAGCATGAAACACTGTCATAAAATCCGTATACGCCGACGCCAGGGTACAGCCATTGTCGAATTTGTAATGGTGCTGCCCCTGCTTGCGGTGGTTTTGGCATTGATGTTCTGGTTTGGCAAATCGATGATCTATCAGCAACATGTTCGCATGGCGGATCGTTACGCGGTCTGGCGCACAATCGCAGGCGCTGGCATGCCGGACGAACAACACCTTGATGAGCAATTACTTGCGGGAAAGAGCGTAGATATGGAACTGGAGGCCCATGGGGGTCCCAACCAAGCATTGCAAGGATATGTGGTCGCCACGTCTGATATCAGTCAATCCGCCGAGTCACTTGCAGACCGGTTGTTCCTTAATAGGTTCCCCCGAGGATTTGAGCTCAAGATGACGGTTGATTTTCCTTCTGATATCCTCTTGCAGAAACAGTTCTTGGGCACCATCGCAAGCGCGCATGTTCGGGACGGCGTAACCTGGAGAAACAGAGAAGCACGATGCGAGGAAGATCTATGTGAGATGTACTTCCAGCCGGTGGACAACGCTCTTCGCGGGCTGCCGACGATATCAAGGAGGTTTGGTGATACCTTCATCCAGTTGTACCTGGGAGGTTGGTGAAGATGCAGTCGCCCGCGTATTCACGCGCCACAGCCAAAAGGCGCTCATCAAAACGATTCTGTCTCATAATATGCGCTACGGGCGCGGTGGTTGCGGCACTGTGGATACATCATGTGTTTGTCAAACCCACAATGGATCAGCAAGTCGCCCCATCTTTTTCGATCAAGACATATGAGCATCGGCCCGAGGATGAAGCACAGACAGGCAATGTTTTTGATGTCGCCGGGATGATCCAATCTGAAGTTGCACCATCGCCTGATGCTTTGAGTTGGCTTGAGGCCCCGGCGGGGGCTGTTGAAGTGTCTGTCAGAGCGGTACGCGATGAGGCTGTCGTTGGCAAGTACACCTGCCCCGGCAGCATCGAAGACGCACTTGATCATTACCACGCGCGCCTCAGCAAGAAAGGGTTTGCCCTGAGCGGGGAGCATGACGGGCGCAGCTCCTCTATAAGCAGGCTCTATAGTGGCGAGTCGGGACAGTTGATCCTGGAGGTCGCGCCGCGCGATGAAAACAGCAATATTGACATAACTCTCACAGTTTTGAAGCCGATACGTTAAAATCGTCAAATGCGGAATAGCTTTTATACTGCCGCATGAACGGCCCTGATAGGAGAACCCATGGCAGACGAGACACCTGTTGTACAGAATAAGGGAATGCTCATCGTAGCCCTGGTTTTGGGAATACTGGTGGTGCTTGTTTATAACTGGCAGATCGCACAGGTTCGCGAAGAGATTAAAGGCGAGACTGTTTTTCTGTTCCGTGTGAGAACTGACTTCAAGCAAGGCGCCACCCTCAGCATGCAGGACCTCGAGCCCTACGAGGTGGGCAAGAACATTGCCGAAAGCCTTGGGCCAGTCGTCTCAATGACAAGCCCGGAAGACAGAAGTATAGTGGCTGGCTACAGCATCAATCAGCCCATCCGGGCGGGGGAGACGCTGTTCTGGTCGCACATCGACCGTAAGAACGACCCGCCACCCTCGGCGCGAATAACTCCGGGGATGGTCGCCAAGGCAATACGCCTGCAGAAGGCGCCAGGAGACATCCTTCGCCCTGGCGATCTGGTCAATCTGCTGGGGCGGTTTCCGATGCGCGGAATCCTTCAGCCTTACCGCATTATTGAGGGCGTGAAGGTGGTCGGCGTTGGGGGCAGGACGCTCAAAGAAACGCCTCTACCCACAGGCGGGTGGGGAACAAACGAAGGACTCATGAGCTACCGTGAGATTACCATAGAGCTCACGCCCGAAGCTTCGCTTCAGATGGAAATGATTCTCGCACACGTGCCCCTTGGGCTTGAGATAGAAGTCCTGCCGCACAACGCCCTTGTAACCAATGGAGGCGTGGTAAATGTCGAGTTGCTTCGCAGCCTGCAGAACGTAACAACCCCGCCAAGAAACTGACAGAGGTGTTCGTGGAAATCTGGGTCTACAATCAGTACAACGACCAGCGCGAAATCATTAAGGTCGATGGTGAAGAAGTGACAATCGGCCGGGATGAAGGCAACAGCGTCACCCTTCGTAGTCCGTTTGTATCAAGACGTCATGCCCGCATCTTTCACGAGTCGGGCGGAGTCTTCATCGAGTCGCTGGGGCTCAACGGTGCGGTAGTCGCCAACCAGACCATTCCATACCGCGGAAGGCGCAAGATCGAGTACGGCGACGAGGTGCGCATTGGCGAGTTCAGCCTGTTCATGATGGAACCGGCAGCGCGTCGCATAGGCACCCGGGAACAATCCATGTCGCCGCGCAAGCGGGTCATCGACCTTGAACACCGTATGCACGCCGAACTGCTCGAAAAACTGAACCTGCGCGTTACCGGTCAGCGGGGGGCCATCAATGAGGAACATGTTGCCCTCATCAAGCGCAGGCTTTCGGAGATCATCACCGACCACCAGACCGAAGTTGACGAACAGATGGGCGATTACCTTCTGCGCGAGTTTCTGTGGCGAAACGTGGTGACAGAAATCGCCCGTCGCGCAACTGGTAAACTTATGTACAGCTACGGGTATGAAAAGACCGATCTGCTGGCACCAAAGCACGAGGATGTTCTGGGCCGAATGATCGGCGATACCATAAGCAGTTTCCCGCTTAAGCTGCAGCGACATACTGTACGAGAAGACATCGCCACTGTTGAAAAGGCTTGGCCTGAATATCACCTGAAACTCACCGGGGGCGTTTCCGGCGAGCTTCGAGATTATGTCGTCAAAAGAATGCTCTCGAAGGAAATCGAAGACGTGGTTCTTGGATATGGCCCGCTGCAGGATCTTCTCGAAATGCCCAACGTGAATGAAATCATGGTGGTGGGCAAAGACAAGATCTATATCGAGAAGGACGGCAGCGTTCAGAATACCGGGCGTAGTTTCTTCAACAATGAAATTGTCCAGAGCATAATTGAGCGAATCATCACCCCTGTTGGCAGGCGCATCGACCGTTCAACGCCACTTGTGGATGCCCGCCTGCCTGATGGGTCTCGCGTAAATGCTGTTATCAACCCGCTGAGCCTGTGCGGGCCTGTGCTGACCATCCGCAAATTCGCGCGAATTCCTTTCACAATTGATGATCTCGTTGAACGTGACACCTTGACTGAAGAGGCGGCTAACTTCTTCCGCGCATGCGTGATGGGACGCAAGAACGTGATTATCTCCGGCGGAACCGCCAGCGGAAAGACGACTACGCTGAACGTGCTGAGCAACTTCATTCCACACCAGGAACGTATAGTCACAATCGAGGACTCCGCGGAGCTTCAGCTGCCTCAAGAACATCTGGTGCGTCTTGAGACCAGACCCGCGAACATCGAAGGAAGGGGCGCTTACACCATTCGCGACCTGGTCAAAAATGCCCTGCGAATGCGACCCGACCGACTGATCGTTGGTGAATGTCGTGGCGCCGAAGCAATCGACATGCTTCAGGCCATGAACACCGGACATGACGGATCGATGAGCACCCTGCATGCCAACAATCCCCTCGACACCGTCATGCGCCTGGAAACCATGGTGCTTATGGCCGTGGAGATGCCCGTGCGAGCAATCCGCGAACAGATTGCCGCTGCCATACATGTGATCGTTCAAATGGCTCGCTTGCCTGACGGGCGCAGACGAATAACACATATCAGTGAAATCACCGGAATAGATCCCGACACAACCCGCATCATCGTTGAAGATATCTTCGTCATGCGAGGCACTGGTGACAGGGCAAAACTCAAACATACTGGGTACATCCCGTCGTTTACCGAGGAGCTCATCGAGCAGGGCTTCATGACCATCGAGGTGTTCGCATGACTGGGGTGCAAACGCTGGCCATGGTTATGACATCCAGCCAGATCATTACATCGGTGATGGTCCTGGGAATAGTGTTCCTGGGCACCTGCGTCGTGTATCGCCCAATGAAGCATGTAATTCGACGCCAGGAATGGTTGTACGCGACTGTTCTTCAGAAGAAGCTGCTTCTTGACATTCGGCCTCGGCTGGTGACTATTCTTGCTGTGGTGGCCATCGTCATGCTGGCTCTTATAGGCATGCATATAGCCAAGAATCCGATGGGCGCTTTGCTGGGGGCCGCCGCGGGAACTATTCTTCCTACTATATTTCTACACGTTCTTCGAAGGCGGCACCTGGAGCGACTGGAAAAGCAACTTGTGCCGGGCATTCACACATTGACAAGCGGCGTCCGCGCGGGGCTGAACCTTGTTCAATCGTTGCAACTGCTTGCACGTGATGGACCGATTCCGCTTCGGCATGAAGTGGCGCACCTGCTCCGCGAATATGAATATGGCGTTCCCCTTGATGAGGCCATGGAGAATGCAGCCCTTCGCATCGGATCGAGCGATTACCGTTTGCTGTTCGCCGCCCTTCAAACCCACCGCCATAGAGGTGGCGACCTGGGTACAACCCTCGAACGCATCGGGCAATCCATACGCGAAATACAGCGTCTGGAAAATCGAATCAAAACCCTTACTGCCGAAGGACGGGCGACGTCGCGATGGCT
>CAZWAT010000087.1:0-11075 GCA_964632015.1 uncultured Planctomycetaceae bacterium | reverse complement strand
ATCATGCGGATGTCGCAATTAAAATACATGGACATACCTGGGTGCGATGCCGCGCACACCAAGGCAGGGGGGAGAATCGACCTGCTTCGCCCCTTGCCGCGAAGCAACGCGCGCGTCGCCGCCTCCGCGGCCTATTGGTACGATAAATCCGGAGCGCTGTGCGAATGCTTCCACAGCCTGGGATGGGGAGCGACCCTTCAGGACGCGCGTTGGCTGGTTGACGGCCTGTGGCTGCTGGGCGTGAAATACCTCGTGCCGCACGGAGCGTTCTACAGCGCCCATTCGCTCAGAAAACACGACGCGCCGCCGAGTTTCTTCTTCCAGATGCCATACTGGGAGAAATTCCACCTGCTCAGCGAAAGGGTGAATCGGCTCGATCGGCTCTTCGCCGACAGCAGACCCACCGCCGACGTGCTTGTTTATGAACCGAGTTCGGGCGTCGGCGATCGTGCCTCCCGCGAGACGTTCGAGCAACTCAACCATGCGTTGATGGGGCTGCACGTCGATTATCTCTACGTCGATCTTGACGTGCTCGAGGGCGGCGAGATTTCCGGCCCGCGGGTGCGGATAAAAGATGTCGCTACCAACGTAGTGATTCTACCTCCGATGTTGCATGTGGAAGAAGCCCTCCAGCGGTGGATCGAGCAATTCTCAGATGCGGGTGGGACGGTTCTGAGGTGCGACTCGCAAGACGACATTCCAGCCATACTCGACGCCACCTCCCAAAGCGTCCAACCCGCTTTGAAAATTTCAACTGACGATGGGCGTGCAAGCGACGTGTGGGCAGGGGGGCGGGTCTTTGACGACAAGCGGGGCTGGCTGGTTCTGAACCTATCGCCCAGACGCATCGAGGCGACGTTTGAAGCCGGCGGAAAACTTGTGGAGCGTCCGATTCAAAATTCGCTCACAAGCGCACTCAAATCCATCGATAAAAATGTGTTTTCGCGCACTATCGAGCCGTTCGAGTCTTTCTGGATCGAAACGTCAGCCCAGATAGATCATTCAGCAAGGCCCGCCGAGGTGGCGATATCCACCGGCGGAGAATGGCTGGTCACTCCCAAGAACGCTAACGTGCTTCGCCTTAATCAATGGGAGATGACGCTTGGTGATGGTGGGGAAGGGGCAATTGTCACTCCGTCCCCATTGTCGAACCAGCTCGAAGAAGGAAAACTTGCATTCGTCCCTGCTGCGATCAGACGCTTCGGCGCAGTGCCAAGTATCGATTTCGGTGAAATGACGGTGCATTATCAAACCCGGTTCACGTGCGATTACAATCGCCCCGTGAAGCTGGTGATGGAAGCAGACTCGCTGGGAGGCGAATGGGTTATCGAGATAAACGAACGTGGTTCGTTATCAGCAGATGACTTCGTGCCGACCGACATGCACATGCGCCGCAGCTTCGGAACGGACATCACCAACATGCTGACCAAGGGTGTCAACACCATTCGCGTGACGGTCAAGGTGAATCGCCACGACGGTGGGCTTCGCAACCCGCTGTACCTGTGCGGGGATTTCGGAACGTTCAGAGATGACGCCACAGGCCTGGAGGGTATCGTGTTATGGCCCGGCAGGGGCGAGTTTGAAGCCTACCGCGCCAACGGGCTTGCGTACTACTGCGGCCTGGTGGAGTACGAACGCCAGGTGGAACTCGCCGGCGTCGAGGAAGGGCCGAGACTGCTTAGACTCGATGTACCCGAGGGTTTCGAGGATGCCTGCGACATATCGATCAACGGGGGCGACTGGTTGACGATGCCATGGTCGCCCCGGCTGGTGGAGGTAGGCAGCGACATGCTGCGGCGGGGGGTCAATAAAGTGAAGATTCGCGTCTTCACCACGCGCATCCGGTCGTTCGAGGGTCAATGGTTCGATGCCGGCGAGCACGTATATAAGGATGTGTGGAGCGGGCGATGAGGGGCGCTGAGGGAGCCGAAATGCACAATTATTGGATAACCCTCGCGTTTTTGCTTGTAGTATCGATAAACCGTTCGGAGAATGCGCCGCTTGCGAACAATCTGAAGGAGATGTCGCGATGGGTTTGAATTTTGCAGTCATCGGCTGCGGTATGTTGGCACGCAGTCAGCATATTCCAAACATAGCCTCGTCCAGCAAGGCGGTTCTTCATACGTGCTGCGATCTGTCGGATGACGCGCTCGCCGAGTGCCGCGACAAACACGGCGCCAAGCATCTGACCAAGGATTACCACGAAGCGATAAACAATCCGGAAGTCCAGGCGATTTGCATTGCCACCACCGAGAAAATGCGTCTGCCGCTCATCGAATGCGCCGCCAAGGCAGGTAAACCTGTCTATTGCGAAAAGCCGCTCGCGCAGACGCTCGAACAGATGTACGAGATACAGAAAATCGTGCATGAGTCCGGAATTCCATTCTGCGTTGGGCATAATCGCAGGTCTAGCCAGGCCATGATCGACGGCCATCGCATCTTCCGTTCTCACATGGAAGACCCCAAGCCCAACCCGTGGCGTTACAGCAGGGAGGGCGACCAACGGCCCGAGGTCGAGGGTGATGGAATAGCGGCAATGTCCGTTCGAATCAACGACGATTGGTATAGCTGGAAGGCCTGGGCGATGAACAAGGAACATGCCCCCCACGGACCAATGTTGTTCGAGATGACGCATTTTACGGATATCTGCAACTGGTTCCTGGCATCCGAGCCGGTCGAAGTGGCAGCCATGGAACAGGGAATGCTTAACCACGGAATTATCATCAAATACTCCGGTGGCGAGATGGCGACCCTGCTTATGGGGGCTAACGGAACGTTCGGGTATCCCAAGGAACTATACGAAATGTTCGGCAACGGCGGGGCGGTGGTGGTTGACCACATGCTTGAAGTCCGCACGGCCGGGCTGGAAGGCGTGCCCGCGAAAACGAACTACCCAATGCTTAACGACCGTCATCCCCAGGTAGGCACACAAGGCGGGGTTGAGGGTTGGCTTGAGAAGAAACGCGCCGCCTGCGAAGAGGCAAAAGCCAAGGGCGATCCCACGCTTCAGTTCACCGCCGAGCCGGACAAGGGTCATGCACGGGCGATTGACATGTTTGTTGATGAAATTGACGGTGTCGGTCCGGTTGTCTGCGGGGTTGATGACGCGGTCATGGCGACAAGAGTAGCTTTCGCCGCCATCCGATCCGCGAAGGAAGAACGATTAGTGAAGATTTGTGAAGTGTGACCGGTCTGATCGCTTAACTGTGTAATGCAAAAGCTTCCAGTACGCCTCTAACGCCTCTTGAGCATCGTGTAGGGACCTTCGGGAATGACCGCCAGTCGGGCGCTGGGGTTGTGGGTGATGAAGTCCACAATCGCCCATTGGGCGCGCTGGCGGGGGTTGCCTTCGTGCATGACCGGATTGACGCATAGCCATTTTTGCATGGGCAGATCCATTCCATCGCTGACGAACCACAGGTTGTCTATGCCGATGCGTTCGAGAACCCGACAATGCATCTGGAATTCCCACTGGTCAAGCGCGGTGATGTGACGGTTTTCCTGGATGTCGTTGAGGAAACCTCGCCAATCGTTGTTCCAACGCAGCATGAGTTGGGTGTATGCGCGCGATCCGACACCCTCGGAGCACTGTGATACCTGTAGTAGTCTGCTGCCCTTGTCCAGTGCCGGAAGGGCAGTGCACATTCCCTTGACCGTCTGGTAGAAAGTATGGTCAAGAGGATTTCCGCCGCCATGGGTGATGACCAGGTCATAGGGGGCGTCAATCTCGGCTGTGGTCCATTGGGCGACCTGTTCGCAGCCTGCCTGGTGGGCGAGTTCAAGGTCTCCGCAAAAGATGCCTGCAATCTGTCTGTCGCCAGTTATGGCGACGTTGAACAGAAAATCCACTCCCACCGTCCTTGCGATATCCAGCGCGATTTCATGACAGGGGTTTCCTGCCAGGTTGCCCGTTCTGGCTCGCGGGTCGTTTAGGGTGTCGAACCCGTGAAAGCGCTGGACGGTCCCAAGGTCAACAAGGGCTGGGCATACTCCCTTTCTCCCTCCGGAGAATCCCGCCATGAAGTGCGGCTCGATGTATCCGGTGACAATGTGAAAGTCGGCAGCGGCAAATTTCTTGCATATGCTAACGGGCGGGTCTTCAGAAATCTTTACCAGCGAGTCGGGATCATCCGCACGATGGTCGATAATCTCGATCCGGGACATGATCTCCGGGCCGACCAGCACCTCGCGTTCCTGTGGAGTGCTTGGACGATGCATGCCCGTGCCTATTATTATGACGATCTGCCCGTCGGATATGCCGCCGGCGTTTAACACGTCGATAATCCCCGGAAGAAACAGGCGATTGGGCACGGGGCGGGTTATGTCCGATATGGTAATAGCGACCGTTCCGGGCCTGGCCGTTTCGATCAGTTGCTTGAGTGACGGCGAGCCGATGGGGCGCATCAGGGACGACATTACCGCCTGGTGGGGCTTCTCGATGGGAACTGGTACACAGGCTGGCCTGAGAACATCAGTTCTTGTTGGAACCTGAAGATCCAGACTTTTCGTCCCATAAGGCAGGTGGATAGTCTTCATGACCGCGATTATAGATAAGGCGTGCTGTTATTCCTAGGCTCATGTGGCAAAGGACCCGGCGTGCACTGGTCCAAAGTTACCGACATATAATGCTGACTTCACCATCACAAGCAGGTTGTCTGGACATTCGTCTTGCGTCGCGACGCCGGGGGGCGCTGGTGTATGTGTTGATTACTGTCGCGTGGACGGTGCCCGCGATGTGGGTGGTGTGGCAGGCAAGGGACGCGATTAATCCAGACGCGATTGCGTATGTCCGCAATGGAAGCCATTACCTTGCGGGACGTTGGGATCTGGCGGTGAACGGGTGGTTCGGGCCTGCGTTTTCATGGTTGGCTGCCATGGCGCTGGCGATACGGGCCGAGCCTATGCTGACGCTGAGGGCAAGTGCGCTGGTTTTTGCGCCTCTCAGTGCGATGGCAGGGGCGACGCTGACGAAATCAATAGCTCCAAATCCTTGGCCTGCAATTGTTTATGCAATGGTGCTGGCGTTGACGCTTGGTGCCGTCGGAGATGACATCTCACCCGATCTGATGCTCTCGGCGGGGTTGGGGTGGTATTTGGTTGTTGCCCAGAAGGTGATCGCCTCGCCATCGACGCTGCGGGTCTTTGCTTGTGCTCTGCTCGGTGGGGCGTGCTACATGATAAAGGGATACGCTCTGCCTTTTGTTGCAGCCCACCTGGTTTTGACGCTCTGTTGGGTGTACCAACGGGTCGGCAGAAGGGTATTGGCGATGTTCTGTGCCGGTGTTGCGGGTTTGCTCATTTCGGCAGGTCCGTGGGTATTGATCGTCAGTCTTCAGGCGGGTGAACCGACAATATCAACGATAGGCCGGTCTTCGCACATGTGGAGGCCTGTCAGGCCGAAGGGCGTTTCGCGGGTATATTCGCTTCAAATTCCTCGTGATGGCAGATATTCCACGTGGGAGAACCCTGCAGAGACAACCGCACCGTGGCCACAGTGGTCCGATGGAGACGGCGAACGCGTGCGACGGGTGATTGTCGTATGGGGACTGAACGTTTGGGAGGCACTTGTTGAGCTGTACCATCTGGATATGCTCGGAATAATCACAGCAACCTGGATCGGTGGAATCGCACTGGCGTACGTCAACAGATCGACGGGGCGAATGGGGGGCTGGCTGGCCTGCTCGTCGCTGTTGTACCTGGCGGGGCTGACGCTTTTGTGGGTCTATGAAAGGTTTTTGATTCCGATCTATGCGCCCATGCTTGCCGCGTCTGCCTGGGTTGGGGGGATGGCAAGGCCGGTCTTGCGGGCAAGGGTGGCGTATGGGATTGCGGGCGTCGTGATGTGCGCCGTGTGTCTGGTGCAGGCCCTGCGGCTGGGGAACAATGGCACACTACACCGGCGGTGGGAAAGGGGAACCCAGATTCGCCGATCCGCTATGGACCCCGCGATTAACACTACATTCGCGTCGAACGAGTGGCTTGAAGGACTTTGCCTTGGTTACTGGTCTGGTGGAAGGTTTGCCGGGCGGGTGCGTGACGCCTCTGCCCTGAGGGGCCATCCATCCTGTACCATGCTCGTAATCGAAGACGAGGAGCTTGTCCGCAGGCTTGAACGAAGTCCTGAATGGAGACTTCGGGCACATGACGAGCATGGAATGTGGACTTTATTCGACCAGGCCCGATGAAGACATCACGTGGTGGGTCTATCGGTCGGCAGTGCAGCTACGGGAACACCCCGCGCCGCACCGCCGCCTTACCGCTAGAATCGAAGCGCCCGAGACCAGAAGATAGATTGTCAACGGTTCTGGAATAACTGTGAGCATCGCCGTGTCGTACCAGTAAACATTTCCAGTAGCTTGAGCACGGTATCGAGCAATATCCTCACTCTACTGCGAACCGAGCCAAAAGAGCGAACGGCGGAACATCTCGCCTTGTACTTGACTACCCGCCTCGACTGGAAGTGTTACATGTGGATCATGTTTTTTTGATATTTTTGACGTGATGGGTGTGACGAAATCAGCCGCGTGGGTGGAATCGCTTGTGGATTGATTTGAGTCGGGAGGCGTCAACATGGGTGTAAATCTGTGTGGTGGCGATATTTGCGTGTCCAAGCATTTCTTGCACGCTTCTGAGATCCGCCCCGTTGGTGAGCAGTTGAGTTGCGAAGCTGTGTCTGAGGGTGTGCGGGCTGATTTTCCCTCGCATCTGGCTGCGCATCGCGTACTTGCGGATCACGCGGTAAATGTCTTCCCTGAGCATTGTCTTACCAGAGCGGGTAACGAAGAGATTTATGACGCCTTTCTGGGCTTTTCTTTGGGGCAGGTAGTTTTTGAGGGCGCGCAGGGCCTCGGGGGCAACGGGCACTATTCTTTCTTTCGAGCCTTTTCCGATCACCCGAAGGACGCCAACGTCAAAGTTGACGTCAGTGAGCTTGAGCGACGCGAGTTCCGACGCCCTGAGGCCGCACGCGTAGAGCAGCGTCACCATGGCCTTATCGCGAACGGCATGACGGTCAACGTCCTCCGTGGGTTGGTGCATAAGCCTTCTTGCCCCGGAATCATCCAGTACCGTTGGTAGTCGTCGCCACTTTCGTGGACCTAGTATCTGCGATGTAATATCCCTCGGCAGGATGTTGCGCAACACGAGATATCGGCAGAACATTTTTACCGCTGCCAGTGCTCGCGACAGCGAGGCTGCCGATAGTCCCGACTCACGTGCAACGACCATGAAATGCTCTACATCACCTGCGGTGAGTTGTGAGATATCACTCAGGTCGCTTCTGAGGGTCGCGAAGAATTTACGCAGGTCGCGCTGATAGGCCTTGCGGGTGTTGAGCGATAGGCCGCATTCTGCCTGAAGATAGTCCAGAAATCCCCGCAGGTGGGGTTCAGCAGGCTGCAAGGGCGGGAATTTCGGGCTTGAATTCATGTTCTTTCTGCCCATCCACCTGCGATTCCAGTGACAGCATCCTATATACCGGACAGGTGGTATACGAGTCTGCGCAATGTGAAAACGCCTGCATTATATTGTTCAAGGTCCAATGATTCGCACAACGGTTGTCGGCCTTGTTTATGAACGGACACACTATCTGATCTCCTGCAGCTTATGCATCTGATGGTGACCATATCGACATAGCGGAGGTTTTTGCTTGAGCCTAAAGTTTTGCTTGAACTTTCGGATGAAGGAGGCTAATAACATACAGTCCCCGTTATGTGGGGAACCGGGCGATTAGCTCAGTTGGCTAGAGCGTGCGGATCACACCCGCAAGGTCACAGGTTCGAGCCCTGTATCGCCCATTCGCTTTTGCTTCAAATAGATAACCCTCATCCGATTTGCGCCTAAACTCTTTCTAAAGGGGTGGACGTTGGAGAGATGAGTTCGTTATACTCGACGTATTCGAGCTTCGGCCGATGCATTCGTAAGATGCAGACCATAGGCCGGGATTACAGATGATTCGCTGAAAGGATCTGAGATGGCAGATGTGGTTCTCAAGAAGGTGATGAAGATTTACCCCGGCGACGTTAAGGCGGTTGACAACTTCAACTTACACATCGCAGACGGCGAGTTCATGGTGTTTGTGGGTCCTTCGGGATGTGGAAAGAGCACGACGCTACGAATGGTTGCGGGTCTTGAGGAAATCACCGGTGGAACCATCGATATCGGAGGTCGCATTGTGAACGATGTACCTCCCAAGGATCGTGACATTGCGATGGTTTTTCAGAACTATGCACTGTACCCCCACATGACGGTATACAAGAACCTTGCGTTCGCTTTGAAGCTTCGCAAGTATCCCAAAAAAGAAATCGACCAGCGCGTGCGTGATGCGGCAAAGATTCTCGGTATCGAGGAACTTCTGGATCGCAAGCCCAAGGCTCTGTCTGGCGGTCAGCGTCAGCGAGTCGCGGTTGGCAGGGCGATTGTGCGTCAGCCCGCTGCCTTCCTTTTCGACGAGCCCCTGTCAAACCTTGACGCCAAGTTGCGCGTCGAAATGCGTGCAGAACTCAAGCGACTGCACCATAGGCTTGGCACCACAACGATCTATGTCACCCACGATCAGGAAGAGGCAATGACCCTTGGTGATCGAATCGTGGTGATGAAGGACGGCATCATTCAGCAGGTTGGTACGCCGCTTGAAGTATACAATACCCCCAATAACCTGTTTGTGGCCGGGTTCGTAGGTACGCCCCCGATGAACTTCATCAAGGGCACGATCGTCGCCGAGAGCGAAGTGATGTATTTCTCGTGCGGTGGAAGCCGTATGCGTCTGTTGCCCGCCCAGGCGGCGATGGTTTCCGATTCGGTCGGAAACGATGTCACCATGGGCGTCAGACCCGAGGCGATGAGCCTGAGTGCCGAGGGCAGATTCTCCGGCGTTGAAAATGTCCTGCCCGTAACCGTGTCTGTCGTCGAACCTTTGGGCGAAAAGATGGACCTCCACGCCAGCATGGGAGACACGAACGTTGTCGCCCGAGTCGATGCCGATCCGAGTATGGCCCAGGATCAGGATGTCAAGCTGTATCTGGATATGAGAAAAGTCCACGTATTCGACACGGCCAGTGGAGAGATTCTGACCGTGAAGCGCGAAGTAGAGGCAGCGACCACCGTGTAGCTCGTAAACATTCGACCAATTAAAAAACCCCGCTTAATGCGGGGTTTTTTAATGTGAACACCACCAGTTCGATGGCGTGTGCGCAAAAAAAGAGGGCGAGACGTTGCTTGCTCAAGGCACCGTCATCGCCCTTCGCCTTGGTAGGGGGTTCCCTCGGTGAGGCTACACTTTGCGAAGCTCCGGCGGAGGAGAGAACCGGAGTTGTTCCAGTGGGTGCTCATGTCCACAGTTCGCATTGATGCCAAACCCCTACCTGCAATAGATTCTCAAAGACCCGCGCCCCGAGGGGGTGGGTGGGGCGCTTCAGTCGTGGCTGCTCATTTCCACAATCTGGGCCAAATAATGAGAACCCGTTGTAAGAGGCTCATCGCAGCATTTTGCTGCATGGCGGCGTGCTCAACCGCCTGTTCAGGCTCCTCGGACAGTCCCGCTGCTAAATGCCGCGGGGCTCCCTCATGGCGTAGTCCTCGGATGTGAGAAACGAGAACAACGCCGCCCACTCGCCGTCAGCGACGGGGCGGGTTAAGAAGTTCGCGCCACCCATCCTGGCCTGCAATTCGCATAGGCCTGAGCCTGTCTCGCCAATCACCGTGACAGAGCATCGGCGCCAGCGATTGCGAATCCATGCCAGTACCCGTCCGGTTAACTCCGGTGGGCTTGTGGTGGCTATGATTACCATGGTCACCGGATGAACCGGAGGGCTTAGCATAAAATCCTCCAGTCGCCTGTAGGTGACCTGCACGCACATATTTACTTTTGAAATAAACTCACCGACCATCTCGGTTTCGTTTGCGTCCTGTGTTATCAGTACTACACAAGATCGGACGCCGGCAGGCGAAACTGCTGCCTTATTTTTGCCGCTCTTTACCACGCTACGTCCCTCTCGGGATTACATTAATACAATCGCCGTGCCAGAATGGAAAAGAGCGAAGAAAATTCCTCAATTAGGCCGATATACCCTGTAAACCGGCATCAGTTTCCCTCGACCCCAAAGCAGAGAATCGAGCATTCTCCCGAAGGGGCATTGTTATTGTCGCGATCCGCGACAGTGCCCGCTTCAATTTGCGACGGTCACTGTAGCAATTTGCTACGCCAACTGGAATATAAGTCATACTTCGGCACATGAACTGACAAAGATCAAAAAAACTGCATTTGCTGCGTTCTTTTAGGGCATTTTTAAGAAAAGCCACCGTCGAAGGTGTTCTAGCTGTGTCAAGCAGAGGGTGGGCAAGTTGTCAGCGGGGCAGAACCTGCTAAAACTGTCGCAGGCTGCTGCAGCCTACAGCCCGAAACTTCTCAGCTTTCGCAACAGGGTGCTGCGATGCACGTCGAGAATTCTCGCCGCTGCCGATCTGTTATGATTAGTCAGCTTCAGGGCCTTGAGAATCGCCTCTCGCTCCATCTGGGCAAGTGTTGGGCATTGCTCGAATGATTCACAAAGCGGCATGCGTCCCGGAGCGGGTTCCTGTGCGTCGATGGGAGGGTATCCGTCGTCCCACATGCTCATGTCTGGAGGCATGGGGGGAAGATTGGCTGCGTAGAGACGCTCCACGTAGCTGGAAAGCTCGCGTATGTTTCCAGGCCAGGGATATTCCGTCAATTGCCTACGAAGACCCATTCCCAGCAGGCGTGTTGGCATTTGGTACTGGCGAGCGTATTCCTGTAGAAAATGATCCAGCAGGGGTTCTATGTCTTCGGTTCTGGTGCGCAGGGGGGGCACAACCACTCGAACAATGTTAAGGCGGTGGTAAAGGTCGGGTCTGAATGTGTTTTCGCTAACGCATTTGGCCAGGCTGCGGTTGGTCGCCGCGATGAAGCGGACGTTCACAGGCACCGGATGAGCGCCTCCGACGGGGGTGACTTCCTTTTCCTGAAGCAGTCGCAGAAGCTTGGGCTGAAGGCTCAGTTCCAGTTCTCCCACCTCGTCGAGCAGGAGCGTGCCACCCTCGGCGGAGCGGACTATACC
>CAZWAT010000086.1:1814-11201 GCA_964632015.1 uncultured Planctomycetaceae bacterium | reverse complement strand
TCCTGATGCTTTCCCATCAGGCGTATGGTGTGGTGGCGGGGATCTATTTCAAGGCGATTGGGTCTGCTTCCCCCGGCGAGAATCCACCCCAGCATGCCCGCGCAGACACATGCTATGGTGGAATAGACCAGCGCCTTGGGGCTGAACCAATCCGACCGTCCAGCAATAGCGCCTACAAGCAGCATGATAAGGCAGGTGAAACAGTAGGCGATTAACGCACCGGGCAGTCTCCTGCCGATCGGCTCCATTGCCAACAACCCTTCTTCTTCGATCCTCCAGAGTCCCCAGGTGGGTACCCGGCAGGTGGGGTTTAAGTCGCCACGAAGGTATTTACGCATGTTCCGGCGGTGGATCGGCATGTACAGGACAGAACCCAGAAGAACTATGCAGCTAAGGGCGGGGGGTTGCAGCGCCAGAAGCAGCATCAGGTTGGCCTTTGGTAGCGAGCGGTCGAGCACCGCCTTTGACGGATCCTTAGGATCGAAGTACACCTTCACTCTGAGCCCCGGCGGTGCGTGCTGCATGGCCAACTTATAAGCGGGGGGTCTAGTGGTGAAATAGCTGCCCGTGTCTGAGAATCTGCTGGACCAGTAGTCCGTTCCATCAACTACATAGTGATATTTGATGTCAGGCCAATAGAAGAATGATTCTCCGGACGTGCCCCTGGGTGTCTGCCCGACCCCTGCGGACAGAATGGTTCCCTCGACACAGGCGTACCTGTCTCTTGACCTGACAAACGCCTTGGCCTGTTCAGAAAAAGTCCATACTGCCGAGATCACCCCAGCCAAAACCAGAGCGGTCAGCCAAAGCAACGCCGCCGCGAAGCCCCAGGGCATGGGAGGTGTTGTCTCGTAGCTCATGGAGCGTTGTCTGCGGGATCTGCGAGACTTCACCATGCTCGAAAGCAGCGTTCCTCCCAATACTGACGCAAGCGGAACAATCGGGAAAGCCATCCCGCCGCCCAGTATCCATGTCTGTTTCCAAGTGAGTCGATCAATCGTCGACAGCAGCGCCGCGGCGCAGAGGCATGATAAGAGAAAATACGCCAGCAATATGGGGGGTAGCAGCCCATAGGTGCTCACGCCCTTCAAGCCCGCCCACATGAACCACAGGCCTCCGACAGCCAAAGGAAGCAGCACCAGAGCCGCCGCAAGAGATCTTGGATGAACCCGCGGGTGCAGCACAGCCCTGGTGGGGCGATGCGGGTCATAGTAGATTCTCACCGGCTTGCCTGTCTCGTAGGCGGTGTCTGACCAGGGCAGCGAAATAGTTGTTCTTCTCTGGGTACCCTCGATCTTGTATGCGACAGTCACCCATGCGGGAGTGTTGACAAGGCGGTTGTTGGAATCAAGTACGATCGATCTTGACTGATATTCCAGAACGGTTCCCAGTATGGGGCGGTACGCAAGCACCTGACGCCAATTCAGCCAAGCATCACACGCGGCGTATGCAAGGCCTCCAACACCGGCGGAAAGGATGATCGCCCCTGCAACGATCCACGCCATTCGCCGCTTGGGCGACTTGTTGTGCGGGTTCTCGCTCATTGCGCGCGACAATTATACCATGTTGCGCCGCCAGCGAAAGCGAGATCACGCTTAACTTTGTTAATTGCCCATACTTGCGTAAGGTGCTCCTGGCTGGGTGGCTTTCGTCTCGGCGGGGGATTCTCCGTTGATGAACTTTTGGAGCATCTCCCGTGCCTTGCTGTCGACGTACTGCACGATTGGATGTTTCATCGTGTAGGCGCTGATAGCTTCGAGCGGTCCGGCCAGACCTCGGTCTCTTGCGAGCTTGCAGCAGCGAATCGCGTCAATCGACTCGCCCGCGGAGTTGGGCGAATCTTCGACGCTCAGTCGCAGCTCAAGGTTAAGCCCCACGCCGCCGAACCCTCTGCCCTCGATGCGAAGGAAGCAAACCTTGTTGTCTTTCTGCCACGGAACGAAATCCGCTGGGCCGATGTGAACCTGGTCGGGCGGAAGCGGAACGTCCATCTGCGACTGGACTGCCTCTGTTTTGGAAGTCTTCTTGCTGCCTAGTCTCGCCCTGTTGAGCATGTTGAGAAAATCGGTGTTTCCACCGGTGTTGAGCTGGTATGTGGCGTCGATGGTTGCGCCTCTATCCTGCATCATCCGGGTCAGGACGCGGTGAGTGATGGTCGCTCCCACCTGCGCCTTGATGTCGTCGCCGACACAGGGAATTCCCGCCTGCCTGAAGCGATCAGCCCATTTCGGATCGGACGCGATGAACACGGGAATGCAGTTGACCAGACTTACTCCAGCCTTGAGGCAGCATTCCGCATAGAATTCGGTCGCCTGCTGCGATCCGACAGGAAGATAATTCACCAGTATCTCGGACCCAGTGCTCTTGAGCAGCTCGATGATCTGTTCCCGCGAAGCCTCTTCTTGATCGCTGACGACGAAACTCTGATGCTCGGGGTAGTCCTTCATGTGCGATGCGACGCCATCGAACACCCTGCCCATCTGCACGGTGACGTTGTCGTAGTTGAAGTCATCGTAAAAGACCTTGGTGTTGTTGGGCTTGGCGAAAATCGCCTTGTGCAGAGGCTGGCCCACCTTGCGCTTGTCGATATCGATGGCTGCGACCACCTTTATGTCGCTCGGCGCATACTTGCCGACCATCGGATTGGCGAGCCCGATAATTTCATTGGTTCCCGCCTTTGCCGACGCTGCATAGTAATTAATACCTTGTATTAATGACGATGCACAGTTTCCGACACCGACCACAGCCAGCCTGATCTCGCTCATTTCTAATCCTCTTGCCGCGACGCGCGGGCATCGCGTTTCTTATTTACAAAAAAGACAATTGCTTACCATCTCGCGGGACAGGGCGAGGTACATCTCGCCTGGCCTGGCGCGGATGCAGCATAAAGAACCATCACGTATTAAACGACTTTCAGCATCGCTTGGCAACTGTCAATCGACCGTTCCCGCCTCCTGGACGCTGGGTGCACTAAGTCAAAAACCCACGCAGTGATTATATGCCTTGGGCGCTTCTTCTTTCCAGTTCAGCAGCAGAACAATTCCTGCTCACGGTATATCCCGCAAGGGGCATTATGTGCTCGTGTACCGCGTCGATTATGTCGCAGGGATAGGGGAAGAACGCGTCTTCAACCTCATCCGCGGGCGTGATCCAGTTGCGAGCGCCAACCACAACCGGCGGGGCGTCGAGTTCGTCGAACGCAAGCTGCGAGATCTTGGAAGCAAACGTCTGGAGCGTGCTTCCCCGTTCGCAGGCGTCCGACGCGAGCAGTATCTTGCGCGTCTTGCTTACCGACTCGATAACCCTGTCGTAGTTGAACGGCACGATGGACCTGGCGTCAATGATCTCGCAAGACACGCCGAACCGCGATTCAAGCTCGTCGGCCGCCTGCATCGCGCGATAGAGTGTGGCGCCGATTGTCAGAATCGTCAGGTCCTTGCCCTGGCGTTTGACATCGGGCTCGCCTATGGGAATTTCATAAAAGCCTTCAGGCACGCCGCCGGGATTGAACTCCTCGGCTACATCGTATATTCGCTGACTTTCGAAGAATATCACCGGGTCTGTTCCGGTAAGGGCGGTGTTCATCAGGCCCTTGGCGTCGTAGGGGGTGGTGGGGAACACCGCCTTCAGGCCCGGGATGTGGGCACACATGCTTGTCCAGTCCTGGCTGTGCTGCGCGCCATACTTCGAGCCCACCGAAACCCTCAGAACCACGGGCATCTTGAGCAGACCTCCAGACATCGCCTGCCACTTGGACAACTGGTTGAATATCTGGTCACCGGCCCTGCCCATGAAGTCGCAGTACATCAGTTCGACCAAAGCTCGTCCGCCTTCCAGTGCGTATCCCACAGCCGAGCCCACGATAGCGCCTTCGGATATAGGTGTGTTGAACAGGCGGTGATATGGCAGCGCCTCGGTGAGTCCACGATAGACGGCGAACGCGCCGCCCCAATCGCGGTTTTCCTCGCCGTACGCCACAAGGGTTGGATCGGCACAGAACCTGTCTAGCACGCTCTCAAAGACCGCGTCGCGGAATGAAACACACTTCGACTTGGGAAGCCTGTTTCCGTTTTTGTCAAATGCCGACCTGCTTCGCTTTGAGATCTGGGCCACACGCGGGTTGTCGGTTCCCACGGCGAGCACTTCGCTCTTGCGCGAGGGGTCCATCGACTCGATCCGCTGGTTCGAGAACATGGTCTTCTCGAGCAGGCAACCTGTGACCTTGAGATCGGCCCGCGGTGACACGGACAGATCAACGGCCTTCTTATAGGCCTTGAGAATCAATTCTTCACACTGCTCCCTGATCGCTTCGACGTCGGAGTTTTTGCACACTCCGGCTTCGATGAGGCTATTGGGATAGGTTGCAAGGGGGTCAACCTCCTGCCACATCTCGATCTCTGCCTTTTCCCGATATGAGCTGGCGTCAGACGGTGAGTGCCCGCTGTATCGATAGGTTATTGTATCCAGCAGGACGGGACCCTGTCGGTTGTTAAGGATATCTTTCTTCCTGGCGATGGCGTCAATAACTGCCAGCGGGTTGAATCCGTCGACTCGCTCCGCGTGCATCTGTTCGGGGTTGATGCCCGCCCCAAGGCGCGCCAGGATGTTAAGCCCCATGGTTTCGCCCACGGGCTGACCACCCATGCCGTAAAAGTTGTTGATGAAGTTGATGATGAGTTTGAGCCCGCCACGGTGGGCCTCATCCCACAGCAGGCGGTACTGGTCCATTGTGGCAAGACATAGCCCTTCCCACACCGGACCGCAGCCGAGGGATGCGTCACCGATATTGGCGATTACAATCCCGTCTTTGCAGTTGATGTGCTTGAACATCGCCGCGCCAACTGAGATGTCGGCAGAGCCGCCCACAATGGCGTTGTTGGGATATATGCCAAACGGAGGGAAGAATGCGTGCATCGATCCGCCCATGCCCTTGTTGAAACCTGTCTCCCTTCCGAAGATCTCAGCAAGAGCCCCGTAGATCAGGAAATCCACCGCCAGATCCTTGACCGATCCGGTGGCGTCCTTTTCGACAACCCGCAAACAATCGCCATTAAAGTAGTTTTTCATGACGCTCATCAACGTTTCGTCATCGAGCTTCGCGATTGCCGAAAGACCCTTAGCGAGAATCTCGCCGTGGCTGCGGTGGCTGCCATAGATGTGGTCATCTACGCCGAGGTGATACGCCTGACCAACTGCCGACGCCTCCTGCCCGATCGACAGGTGCGCGGGGCCACGGTGATTGTACTCGATACCGTGGAAGTTCCCCCGCAGCTTGACCTCGTTGAGCATGGTCTCAAAATGACGGATGATCGCCATGTCGCGGAAGATGCGAACCATATTTTCGCCCCCCAACGCCTTGACCTCGTCTTTTGCAGTCTTGTCATACTGGTTTACAGGAATCGGCTTGAATTCAACCTGTCCCTTGCGTCGAACATCCTGGGGCTTGATCATTTGCGACTTGGGCATGTATTACTCCTGACCTTTCAAATCATGGTCGTCATCCGCATTCCCGGAATCATCACGGGGCTCTTGAGGATGCACTATTTCAATATTTCGAGAAGAAAGAAACTCCACCCATTGCGGGGATGGAAGCTTGTCTGTAACAACGCGGGAAACCGCTTCCCACGAAACTATCTTGAACAAGGATGGGGTGAGGAACTTGGTATGATCCACCAGCAGCCAGGTTGACGATGCGTTTATCACTGCCTGGCGAAAGAGAAACGCGCTTTCCATGTCGCTGGCGGTCAGGCCGAAGTCCATGCTCAAACCGTCCGCCCCGACAATGGCGGTGTATCCACGAAGTTGATCCAAGGTGCTGGTCGCCAGCGGGCCTATGGTGTCCATGCGATCAGGCCTGTAGCGTCCGCCCAGCATTATGATGTTAAGTCCCGGCAAATTAGGTAGTTCCATTACAAGCCTTGCGGAATTGACAATAGCGGTCAAGCTGCGCTTGGTTCTCAGATAACTCGCCATCTGAAAGCACGTCGTGCCGGAGTCGATGAAAATCTGCTCATCGTCCGCTATCAGGTCCGCGGCGAGCTTGCCCACGATCTTCTTGCATTCGAGATTTCGGCGCGATTTGGCCCTGAACGAATAGTCGCTGACACGAAGATGCTCAGCCCCGCCGTACACGAGCTTTATCTGGTTGGAATCGGCCAGGGTCTTCAGATCCCGCCTGATGGTCGCTTCTGAAACCCCAATCTCCTCGGAAAGCTCGTTTACCTTAACGTATGTCTTGTCCAGGACTTCCTGAAGGATAAGGTCTCGTCGCTGTGTCGTCGTATATTTCATGTTAGCGCCTGTCCAATCAAAGAAGTTGCACGAAGTTAACATAACTTCGTCATAACTTCAACACAAAATTGCATCAAATTGCTTGACTTTTGTTGATTTGGTGGTAATCTGCACGCTCCAGGCGAATTTGCTTACTAAAACAAGAAGTGGTGAATCAATGTTTGAAACCAAGATGCCCCAGGCCGGGCAGAGCATGGAAGAGGGTACGATCGTCAAGTGGCACAAGTCCGTCGGTGACGCTGTGAAGAAGGGCGATGTGCTTTTCGAGGTCGAGACTGACAAGGCGACGGTGGAGGCCGAATCGATACACGAGGGTGTCTTGCGGAAGATAGTGGTGGATGAAGGCGTGACCGTTGCGGTTCATGAGGTGGTAGCGCTTATTGGAGATGCCGATGAGCCCATGGACGCCCCTTCGGCCCCGCAGACGAAAGAACCAGAGGCGTCACCGGCACCCCAGACGCCTGCCGCCGTTCCTGATGGAGTCATTCCCGTGGTTATGCCTAAGGCGGGGCAGTCTGTCGAAGAGGCACAGGTGGTCGCATGGCACGTCAAGCCCGGCGACCGGATAAAACCAGGTGATGTGATCTTCGACGTTGAGACAGACAAGGCGACCATAGAGGTCGAAGCCACCGATGCAGGCAGAATCGCTCGCATAGTCGCCCAGGCGGGGGATGTGGTTGAGGTGCTTGAGCCTGTTGCATATCTCGCCGAGGATGACGCCGCGGTGGACGCCTTTATCGCCGCCAGTGCTGCGACAGCATCCCAGCCGGCCTCGTCTGACACGCAGGCAGCCCCAGCAGCCGCGCCGCAAACTGTCTCAGTCAATCAGGCCCCGGCCCCGTCAACCGCGTCGGGACGTCCCAAAGCCTCTCCGGCAGCCAGAAAGACCGCCGAGAAACGAGGCATCAATCTATCGAGTCTCCCCGCCGGTAGCGGACCTGGAGGAAGGATTCTCTCCACCGACGTGCCCCTCACGGCCCCGGCGGTGGTGACCTCCGGTAACGCTACCCGCACACAGATGAGCTCGATGCGAAGGGCAATCGCCCGAAATCTTTCGATATCGAAGCAGACCATCCCGCACTTCTATATGAAGATGACCATCGATGCCGGGCCGATGATGTCGTTCTACCGGGAACAGAAGACGCTATATCCTTGCAGCGTCAACGATGTCATCACTGTTGCGACGGCCAGGGCATTGGTGGAATTTCCAGCCCTGCGAAGCGTCATCGACAACGAAGACATTATCGAATATCCTCAGTCCAACATCGGCATAGCGGTAGGAATGGACGATGGACTAGTGGTTCCGGTGATAGTTTCCGCCCAGGGCATGAGCCTTCGCCAGGTCGCCGCCGAGAGCAGGCGCCTTGCCGATCAAGCCCGAAACGGAAAGATCGAGGGCATGGGCAAGGGCGTAATGACTATTACGAACCTTGGGATGTTCGGTGTGGAAGAATTCTCCGCCATCATCAACCCTCCCGAATCAGCAATACTGGCCGTTGGGGCGGTTCGTGAAGACGTGATCGCCGCCGATGGGGCGATTCGCGTTGCGAAGGTCGTAACACTGACGCTCAGCGCCGACCACAGGCTGGTTGATGGGCTCGTGGCTGCAAAATTCCTTGCCAGGCTCAAGG
This sequence comes from uncultured Planctomycetaceae bacterium, assembly GCA_964632015.1. Classification (GTDB taxonomy): domain Bacteria; phylum Planctomycetota; class Phycisphaerae; order SM23-33; family SM23-33; genus JAAYCO01. The sequence goes on along the minus strand of CAZWAT010000086.1, from coordinate 3,279 downwards.
AATTGCTGCTTGCCCCGGAATCGCTGGCGTAATTGACGAACATCAGCGGACACAAACATGGAGAACAAATGTCCAAGCATTTTAATATAGTGATAATAGGCGCTGGCCCCGGTGGTTACGTTGCCGCTCTCAAGGCCGGTCAGATGGGCGCCTCGGTTGCGATCATCGAGAAGAACAAGGTCGGAGGAACCTGCCTCAACGTTGGATGCATTCCGTCAAAGGCGTTGCTGGCGTCGGCGCACCTGTTGCACCAGATTTATCGGGCGGGCGAATTTGGCGTTCAGGTTTCCGGCGAGCCCACCTTCGACTGGACGAAGATCCAATCCCGCAAAGACAGGGTCATAAGGATGCTGCAAAACGGCGTCAAGTCCCTGTTCGCCGCCCGCAAGGTTGAGCACATAGCTGGTGAAGGCAAAATCGCCTCGCCCGGAATAGTCACTGTCAGCACCACTAAGGGTGTTGAGGAGATAACCTGCGACAACATCATCCTGGCGGTAGGCTCCAGACCCGCCGTCATACCATCCTGGCCGGACGATCGTGATGTCATTTGCACCAGCGACGAAGCGCTTCATTGGAAGACGCTTCCGCGTGATCTTCTGATTGTCGGTGGCGGAATCATCGGCTGCGAGTTCGCGTGCATGATGCAGGCGTTCGGCGTGAAGGTTACCGTGGTTGAACTGATGCCCCGAATTTTGCCCGAGCTTGACGAACATCTTGCCGAAGAGATGACGAAAATCTTCGCCAAACGCGGTATCAAGTGTCTTGTTGGCACGAAGGTCGAAGACATGAAGCTGGGCGCAAACGGCGTTGAGGCGACGCTATCGGGCGAAGTGAGCGTAAACGCCGACCGCGTGCTCGTTGCCGTTGGACGCCGGCCGGCGACTGAGGGCGTAGGGCTCGAAAACGTCAATATTACGACCGACAGGGGATTTGTGCGGGTGGACGATGGCATGCGCACTCCGACCAAGGGCGTTTATTGCATAGGTGACGCCAATGGTCGATGCCTGCTCGCCCACGCCGCGTCCGCGCAAGGAGTGGTGGCTGTCGAAAACATCATGGGACACAACGCAACCTACGACGCGCCGATTCCCAGTTGCGTGTACACCTTCCCCGAAATTGCCGGCGTAGGCATGACCCAGAAGCAGGCGAAGGAACAGGGAATTCCCATCTCGGTAGGGGCGTTCCCCATCGGATACCTCGGCAAGGCAATGGCCGCTGGCGAGACCGAGGGTTTCATGAAGGTCATTCGCCATAGGCACAGCGACCAGTTGCTAGGCGTGCACATGATCGGACACAACGTTACCGAGTGCATCGCCGCAGCCGGGGCAATGCTGCACCAGAAGGTTTCTGTGCGGGAACTTGCCCAGGTTGTAATCGCTCACCCGACAATAAGTGAAGCACTCAGAGAAGCCACTGAAGACGCGCTTGGCATGGCGCTGCACCTGCCGCCAAGAAAAGTGGTTCG
>CAZWAT010000086.1:0-1714 GCA_964632015.1 uncultured Planctomycetaceae bacterium | reverse complement strand
GCCGACTAATCAAGGAGCATTCCATTGGGACGTTTTGAACAGTTTCAACAAATAGATACCCACGAAGTTCCATCTACCATGAAGGCAGTGGTTGTGAACGGAACCGGATTTGACAAGGTGCACTGCTGCGAGGTGCCCGTGCCCACGCCTGGCGCGAACCAGCTTCTGTGCCGCGTTGACGCAGCCGGAGTCTGCACGTCGATAATCAAACTGCTTGAACAAGGTCCGGCCCACACGTTTATCAACGGCTGGGATCTCGAAAAGTTCCCAATCATTCTTGGTGACGAGGGCGCGGTGACGGTTGTGAAGGTCGGTGACAACCTTAAAGACCAATATCGCCTCGGCGAACGATTTGCCATCCAGCCCGCGGTGGATGTTGCGCCCATCAACCATCGCGAACGATACACCAACAACGCCAAGGGTATGAACAAGTGTGCAGTGGGATACACGCTGGGCGGAAACCTCGCACAATACATTCTCATCCAAGAAGAGGTACTGCGTGGCGAATGCCTCCTGCCCCTGCCCAAGGATGAAATGCCCTATTTCGCGGTATCCATGGCTGAGCCTATTTCCTGCATCTGTTCAGCGCAGGACAGGCAGATCCACATCCACAAGGCGGGGCCTTTCGCCAAACGCGAACCAAGGCTCGGACTTTTGGCGGGCGGTACGACAGTGGTCATCGGCGCTGGAGCCATGGGCCTGATGCACGCCGAAATGGCGATGCGATTCGCCCCCAAAAACCTGATAATCGCGGACATCCTGCCTGATCGCCTTGAGAAGGCGAAGACCATACTCACCGAGAAGGCGACCAGGCTTGGCGTGAATCTCATCACGGTTCATTCTGACGCGCTGCGTACCGCACTGGACGAGGCATCGGGCCAGGAGGGGGCGGATGACATCATCCTTGCCGTAGGTATTCAGCAGGTTCAGCAGGATGCCCTGACGCTGCTGGGTAAGGGCGGCGTCGCCAACCTCTTCGGCGGTCTGCCAAGGGGCAAACATATGCTCCAGACAGACGCCATAGCCGTACACTACAACGAAATCAAGCTGGTGGGATCCAGCGGCGGCGAACCTTCAGACCTCGTCGACGCCCTGAACGCCATTGCCACCGGAGACATCGACCCCGGTAACTTTGTCTACGGCATAGGCTCGCTCAAGCACGTCCCAAGGGTGCTTGAGATGATCCGCGACAGGCAGGTCGATGGCAAGGTGATCGTGTATCCCCATGCCGAGATCGATGAGCTGACGCCCGTTGAACACTGGAGCCTCGAAGACGAACGGAAGTACCTCGACGAACGCCTGTCCTGACGGTGGGCACACAAGACGAGAAGATATGAGCAATCGCCGAACATTTGCGGGTTTTGGGTTCGGGCCTATCCAGATGGGCCTGTTTGTGTACGAGGCCTTCAGCTCGGGCAACTTCGACCGCTTCGTCATCGCCGAGGTGGACAAGTCGCTCGTCAAGGCCCTGAGAGACAACGATGGCCGATGTTTCGTCAACATCGCCCGGCCGGACCGCATCGACCGATTTGAACTGAGCGGCATCGAACTGCGAGACCCCAATGACCCCGCAGACAGGGCGGCGTTGGTTGAGGCTATTTCACAAGCCAGCGAAATCGCCACCTGCCTGCCCAGCGTCCGCTTTTATGACAGCGATCCCGCAAATGGGGTTGCAGCCATCCTTGCTGAATCGCTAGGGGCTCGCAGTGACTGC
>CAZWAT010000085.1:0-11217 GCA_964632015.1 uncultured Planctomycetaceae bacterium | reverse complement strand
TATTTTTTCCCGCCAGGTGGGACGAATTTTCACAACTGGACACCTGGTTTTCGGGACAGTCGGTACTGGTGTGGATATCGCATTTACTATTCTATCCGTAAGGAGCATCGAGGGCTGCTCTGCTGTTACATGTTCTGGCGTGGGTAACACAAGGCCCCGGGCGTGACCCGGGGCCTTATGTTGTTGGTACGCTTTATTGTGCGAAAATCAGGGCAGGAATCCGCGTGCCGTTACGGCCTGGCAGACTCTCTGAACCGCCAGCATCATCGCAGCGTCTCTCATCGAGATCTTTTCGCTGCGTGACAGATCGTACACCTGCGCGAACGTCTTGGTCATTCGCGCGGCGAGGCGTGTTCGCACCTCTTCTTCGGCCATCTGTTCCTGCTGCGTTTCCTGGGTGTATTCGAGGTAAGACACGAACACGCCGCCGGCGTTGCAGAGGATATCGGGTATCACGAAGATACCCTTTTCTTCGAGAATGGCGTCGCCCTTTGGAGTTGTGGGGCTGTTGGCGCCCTCGGCGACGATCTTCGCCTTGATGTTTGGCGCGTTGTCCTCGGTTATCTGGCTGGCCGCGGCTGCGGGAACCAGAACATCGCAGGGCATCTCCAGCAGCTTCTGGCTATCGATGGGCTCGGCCCCGGCGAAACCGACAACCTTGCCCGTCTTTGCGACGTGCTTATCGAGGGCTTCTATATCCAGGCCTTGCTCGTTGTATATCGCGCCGAAGATGTCGCCGATACCGACTATGGTCAGGCCCAGTTGCGACAATGTGCGGGCACTGACCGACCCGACGTTTCCGAAGCCCTGAACAATGGCCTTCGCCTTGGACGGATCGATCTTCAGCAACTTCATCGCCTCGACGACGGTTGCCGCCACGCCGCGTCCTGTCGCCTCACGTCGTCCACCAATTCCACCCAGGATGACCGGCTTGCCGGTGACGTAGCAGCCGTGGGTTGTCGCGCCACCGGTGGAGCTTGCGATCACATCCTTGATGTATCCCATGTCCGCTTCGTTGGTTCCCATATCAGGGGCGGGTACATATACGAAGGGGCTTATGTGCCTGGTGGCGTTTCTTGCGAAGCTGCGGACGATTATTTCCTTGTTGTGGGCATTCATGGCGAACGGATCGGCTACGATTCCGCTTTTTCCACCGCCAAAGGGCACGCCAATCAGCGCGCACTTCCACGTCATCTCCATCGCCAGGCCCTGCACGTCGTCGATGGTGGTCGTCGGACTGAGCCTGATTCCACCCTTCGCCGGACCCAGTGCATCGCTGTGGCGGACGATAAAGGCACGGTACAGGTGCACCTTCCCATCCGACAGCTCGGGAGCGAGCTTCATGTCGATTCGCTCCCTTGGCTCGCGCACCTTCGCCAGAAGGTCGCATCCGAATTGACCCTCAAGGCGTTTGGCTACCTTGTCGAAATTAGTGTTCGCATTGGCAAGAATCGTGTTTTCGTTGCTCATGTTTTTCCTTTTGTATATGGACCGGCTACATGGAACCGACCTCGCGAGCGCACTCGACCAGAACGTCAATACCCTCCCGCAGGGCATCTTCTGTAATAACCAGCGGCGGATTGATTTTTACCGCGCATCCGCCAACGCCAACCGGGGCGAAGAGCATTATACCTCTTTGATATGCGCGTTTGACCAGTTCCCAGGCGCTGTCTGGATCGGACTGTGTCGTACCGGGCTTGGTGAATTGAACCGCACCGACCAGGCCGGCGCAATCCCATTTTCCAATTTTACCGTTTGCCGCCGCCACGATTCGCTCGCAACCTTCTGACAAAACGCTTTCGAGCTTCGCGGCGTTCTCGACGAGTTTTTCCTTCAGAATAACCTCGATGTTCGCCAGCGCCGCCGCGGCACAAACCGCATTGGCCGAGTGTGTACTGGTCATCTCGCCCGGGCCGTAGATGTTCATCAGTTCCTCGGTTCCAAGCACTGCCGAAAGAGGCATGCCACCCGAAACGCCCTTACCGCAGGCGACAAGGTCGGGCACCACGCCAAAATGCATGAAGCCAAACATCTTGCCCGTCCTTCCGAAGCCCGCCTGAACCTCGTCGAAAATCATCACCGCCTGGTTCTCATCGCACCACTTGCGAAGCGCCTGGGCATACTCCGCGGGCATAAGCTTTGCGTTGCAACCCTGGTAGGTTTCGCTGATGACTCCGCAAACGTTTTTGGGATCTACACCCCTCGCTTCAAGAGTCTTGAGGAAGACCTCGAAGCGCGTGTCTTTCTGACGGAATCCATCGGGGAACGGAACCTGCACGAAGCGGGGATCTTCGCCACCAATCCACTCTTTGAGTGCGGGGCTTCCACCGGCAAGCTGACTGCCCATCGTGCGCCCGTGGAAGGCGTTTTCGAAAGACACCACGATATTCTTGCGCGCCCCCCCGATGGCCATACCACGGGTTCGCGCAAGCTTGATGCAACACTCTGTTGCCTCTGCCCCGGTGCTGAGCAGGAAAACCCGCTTGAGCGGATCTGGCAACAATTTGCTGATCGCCTCGACAAGTTTCACGCGCACCATCGTCGGAAACGCATACGTGTGATACATCCCGTTCTCGGCCATGTCTTGGATGGCGTTGACAATCTCCGGTCGATTGTGTCCGCAGGCGGTCACCAGGACGCCGGCCGAGAAGTCCAGCCAGGTGTTGCCGTACGGATCACTCACCGTGAAACCGTCACCGTGATGCCACAGAATCGGGGGCTGACCGCCCATGCTTCTGGGTTCGATGGTCCTGAGTTTCTCGAGATGCTCAATCGACTCGGGAACGGGTATCTTGGTCGCAATTTTGCGATATTTTGTCTCAACGGGTGCGACTGCCTCTGGAACAAGCGGAAACTCTTTTGTAGCCATTTCTATTACTCTCCTGATGTAATGGTCTGTTGATCAAAATTCACGAAAACGAACGCCCGGCTTGTCGCCGTACTCGATGGCAACCTCTCTGCCGCCGTTCTGAATGCTCAATCTTGCCGCTTCAATGACAAGCTCGTTGTAGCTGCTGTTGGAGGGGGTCGCCATGATTCCCTCGGTGTCGAGCCTCCTGATTAACTTCTGCCTGTCGGACAACTCGCCTATCGCCGCCGCCTCTCGACAAGCCTTGATGATGAATTCCGCACTGCGATGGCCGTAACCGATGGGCATAAGCCCATCGCCACCGACATCGATCAACTGGAAGTAGTCCGGGTTGGGCTCGGCGTATATTGTGTCGCCGACATCCGACCCTGGCGCTACGTATCCGTGCTTGACGCCGCGGAACTGGTCGGAATGAACGAGGATGGTGGCGTCTTCCGTCCCCTGCCCCCACATGGTCAGTCCCTGCGCGTTGCCACCCGGCGCAGAGTTGGGGTACCCGATCGCATCGACCACGCTGAGGCATGCGCCGTTTTCCCAGATCACCCTACCGTCGGTCCACAGGTAGCCATCCCGACCATTGGGGTATTTGTCGCGTATACCGTACACGCTCACCGACACAGGTCTCAGACCAGTGACAAACGCCACCAAGTCGACGTAGTGACATCCGACGTAGGTGAACATGTCGCTGTTCTCGCAGGTGCACCAGTTCTGGAAGTTGGAATCGCGATAGTACCACGGTTCGATCATCTGGGCCTGTGCGAGGCGGAATTCGCCGAACCGACCCGCCCTGTACGCCTTGCGAGCCATCAGGTTTCTGTAGTCGAATCGTTTGTGGTACTCGACGCCGACCACCAAACCTTTTTCATACGCCAGTTGTGCGATTTCCTCGGCCTGGTGATGCTTAAGCACCAGCGGCTTGACGATGCACACGTGCAGACCATGTTCGATTGCCTGCTTGAGAATCGGATAGTGCACCTGGTCGGGCACGGCGATTACCGCGATGCTACCCGCAGGCGCCTGGGCGAAAAGCTCTTTGTTGAGATCGGGGAACATCTCGTCATCCGACACTTTCGCCGGGTCGGGATGGGGAATGAATGACTGACCCGGAAACGCCTTTTGCAGGGACTGGTCGTTCTGGATGTCCCGCAGGGGCGGGGCGTTGAGGGCACAGACGTGAATGTCGCCCACCAGTCCTTCACGCTGCATGTGAAAAATGGTCGGTAGAAGCTGAATGCGGGTGATCATTCCACCGCCAATGACATATACGGGAGGCTTCAAACTCATGCTCGTTCCTTCTTCTTTCTGTTGTTTGTTCTGCCCTTTGCGGGGCTGTTATACTTTTGCATGTGATCGAGGTGTTCGGACATAATCCGCTGACACAGTGACGCGTCGCGTTTTCTAAGCGCCGCCACCAGATGCGTGTGATAATCGCTTGCGATGCGCTCTTCACCTTGGCGTTGGGACGTGAAAACCGACGAGAAGCGATGATATTCGTAAATCGCCTCGAACGCGCGGGCGAGAACGGGGTTTTGGCTGGCGTTGACAATCGCCTGGTGAAAAAGCATGTCATGCTTCAAAAAGCTCGCCAGGTCGTCTTCGATTGCCTCTTCCATCTGCCCGACAAGGTCTTCGAGATTGTCGAGCGACCGGTCGTCAATTCGTTCGCACGCCAGGCAGCATGCGGGAATCTCGATGGCCTTTCGCGCCCGGATGATATCCTCAAGTCTTACGCTGTCGAATTCGGGCGGAAGAAACCGCTGGGTCAATTTGGCGTCTGCAAGACTGTTGACATAGACGCCTGAATTGGCGCGAATGGACACCACCCCAAGCTTTTCAAGCCCTTCCAGAGCCTTGCGAAGCGTGCCCCTTGAGATGCCCAGATGTTCGCACAATGCCCTTTCGGCGGGCAGTCGCTCACCAACGCCGTACGATCCGTCGGCGATCATCGATATGATTTCGCGCATTGCCTGGTTTGACAGCGACTGCTTCTGCACTGAGGGCTCCAATAAATTGGTATATTACTTGTACCAATTCCTGCGGAAGGGTCAAGAGAATTTTTCTGATTTAGCCAACATTGCAGATGATCTATTGGAGGGTCTGGGCATCGCCGGCGACTTGAAGCAGGCGTACATTTGCCGTTGACAGTTTGATCATTGCGTCCTAAACTCCTCAATCCGTTTCCTATTATATAGGAGACGATCGACAGACCTTTGCCCGCGCACTCCACTTGGAAGAGTGCGGCTGCGTTTATACTGTGTTTACGGTTCGTCGTACCCAGTTAATTTCTACACCTGATGCAACGGAGATCGTCAATGGCCAAGAGCAAGAGAAAGTACGTGTACTTCTTCGGGAATGGCAAGGCGGAAGGAATGACCGCCGCCAAGACCTTGGATGAACGAAAGCACATCCTGGGCGGAAAGGGCTCAGGCCTGGCGGACATGACCGCTGCCGGGCTTCCGGTTCCTCCCGGTTTCACAATCACCTGTCAGGCGTGCGCCGAGTATTACGACGCGGGCAGCAAGTGGCCTGCGGATCTGGCGGCGCAGGTCGAGGCAAACATCGCCAAGCTTGAGAAGGCGTTGGGCAAGACGTTTGGTAAAGGTTCAAACCCGCTGCTTGTTTCGGTTCGTTCCGGCGCCTATGCATCGATGCCGGGCATGATGGACACGGTGTTGAATCTTGGTCTGAATGACGAGACTCTCGAGGCAGTGGTCAATCTGACCGGAAACGAGCGGTTTGCATATGACGCTTATCGTCGATTCCTTCAGATGTTCGGCGATGTGGTACTTGGTCTGAACCACGACGACTTCGAGCACGCCCTTGAGAAGGTCAAGGACGCCCGCGGCGTGAAGCTTGACACCGACCTTGACGTGGAAGGTCTGAAGGTTGTCGTCGATGAATACAAGAAGGTATATGACAAGTCCGGAAAGAAGTTCCCCCAGGACGCACGCGAGCAGCTTCGCGACGCGATCAACGCAGTCTTCTCGAGCTGGAACAACCCCCGCGCGATCAAGTATCGCCAGCTCAACGACATTCGCGGACTGCTTGGCACGGCGGTGAACGTGCAGACCATGGTCTTCGGAAACATGGGCGCTGACAGCGGAACGGGCGTCGCCTTCACCCGTGACCCGTCAACCGGAGAGAACAAATTCTACGGCGAGTTCCTGATGAACGCCCAGGGCGAAGACGTTGTTGCGGGTATCCGCACGCCCGAGAGCATCGACCAGCTCGCCAAGCATGACGCCAAGGCATACAAGCAACTGCTGGCGATTCGCCAGAAGCTCGAGAAGCATTATCGCGACATGCAGGACATCGAGTTCACCATCGAAAAAGGCAAGCTGTACATGCTTCAGACTCGTGCGGGCAAGCGAACGATCTTCGCCGCCGTCCGTGCAGCGGTCGAGATGGCCCAGAAGGGTCTGATCACCAGGGAAGAAGCCTTGCAGCGCGTGCCCGCCGGGCAGATGTCCCAGTTGTTCGCACCGGTGCTCGATCAGAAAGAAGTTGCCGACGCCGAGAAATCGGGCAAGCTCCTGGCGAAGGGGCTTCCGGCAAGTCCTGGTGGCGCTTGCGGGCAGATCGTCTTCTCGGCGGAACGTGCCGAGGAATGGGCCAAGCAGGGCAAGAAAGTCATTCTTGTTCGTATTGAGACCAGCCCCGAGGATGTCGGTGGAATGGCGGTCTCCCAGGCGATTCTAACTGCCCGAGGCGGAATGACCAGTCACGCGGCGGTCGTCGCACGAGGAATGGGCACCCCCTGCGTCGCAGGCGCTGGCGATCTGCGGATCGATTACAAGAGCCAGACCGTCACTTCGAATGGTCAGACCCTCAAGGAAGGCGATTACATGTCGCTGAGCGGCTTCACCGGAAGCGTCTTCGCCGGGCAGATCAAGGTTCAGCCTTCCGAGATCATCCAGGTTCAGGATGGAAAACTCGACGCAAAGAAGAGCCTGCTCTTCAGGCAGTACAACATGCTGATGAAGTGGGCCGACGGCGTGCGTCGCCTTGGCGTTCGCACCAATGCCGACGTTCCCCGCGATGCCCAACGAGCCATCAAGATGGGTGCCGAAGGCATAGGCCTGTGCCGTACCGAGCACATGTTCTTCGAGGGCGAAAGAATCGTCTCGTTCAGGCGGTTCATCCTTGTCGCCGAGGAAGTCAAGCGTCTCCAGAACGAGCTTGAGCTAGTCGGTGAAGACGACGCCAAGGCCGAGCCCATCCGCAAGAGTCTTAAAGCCCCGCTGGCCCAATACAATCAGGCCCTCAAGGAGCTGCTACCGCTTCAGCGGAGCGACTTCGAGGGCATCTTCAGGGCGATGGGGCCACGTCCGGTGACAATTCGTCTGCTGGATCCCCCGCTGCACGAGTTCCTTCCCCACGAGGACAGCAACCAGCGAGACATGGCCAAGTCAATGGGCATCGACGTGAAGTTGATCAAAGCCACCGTCGAGTCCATGCACGAGTTCAACCCGATGCTGGGTCTTCGTGGTTGCCGACTTGGTATCACCTATCCCGAGGTTACCGTGATGCAGGTTCGTGCCATCATCGAGGCGGCGTTGAACGTGGCAACCAAGGGCGCTAAGAAAATCAAACCGCATCCGGAAATCATGATTCCGCTTGTCGGAACCGTTCGCGAGCTTTCGCTTCAGCGTGATCTCGCCGAGCAGGTCATCGCGGATGTCATGGCCGACAGAAAGCTCAAGAAACTGCCCTTCACCGTCACCATTGGTACGATGATCGAAGTTCCCCGTGGCGCCGTCACCGCCGACGAAATCGCCACCAAGGCCGAGTTCTTCAGCTTCGGTACCAACGACCTGACGCAGATGGGTTGTGGGTTCAGCCGGGATGACGCGGGCAAGTTCCTGGGCAACTACGTCCAGCAGGGAATTTACGAGTATGATCCGTTCCAGACGCTAGACCGCACGGGCGTTGGTCAGCTCGTCAAGATTGGCGTTGAGAAGGGTCGCCAGACCCGCCCGGACATCAAGCTGGGCATCTGCGGCGAACATGGCGGCGACCCGATGAGCGTCGAGTTCTGCCACCAGGTGGGCCTGAACTACGTTTCTTGCTCACCTTACCGTGTGCCGGTTGCTCGTCTTGCCGCTGCCCAGGCGGCCCTCAAGGACGCCAACGCGCCCAAGCCTGCCGCGAAGAAGAAAGCGACCAAGAAGGTTGCCAAGAAATCTGCCAAGAAAACCACCAGAGGCAGAAAGTAACAAGCGATAAAAACAGCGCCTCAGCTTGTGACCCAGGCGTGGCGTCATAACATGTGGCCGGAGCGGCGACCCCGCTTCGGCCACTGTGCTTTATGCGGATATGGCACCCACAATAGCGCACAAAAAAACTCAACGGTTGTCCCCGGACGGGGCATATGATTACAATCCACCGGCGCTGAAAGCGTGAAGTGTCAAATATCCACAGGAATGGAAGGACCTATGGCCAAAGCAAAACAATCGGATATCAAGGATCTTAAACTCGCTGGCGAAGGCAAGCGAAGAATTCTCTGGGCGGACAACGACATGCCCGTACTGGCGCAGGTGCGAGAGCGCTTCGCCACACAGAAGCCCCTTGCGGGTAAACGCATGTCCGCGTGTCTGCACGTAACCGCCGAGACCGCAAATCTCTGCCGTACCCTCAAAGCCGGTGGAGCCGACCTGGTGCTGTGCGCGTCCAACCCGCTGAGCACGCAGGATGACGTCGCGGCGAGCCTCGTGAAGGATTTCGGTATCAAGGTGTTCGCGATCAAGGGCGAAGACAGGAAGACTTACTATTCCCATATCGCAGCCGCGTGTAAGCATGCGCCATCCATCACGATGGACGACGGGGCCGACCTTGTCAACGCGCTGCACGAGGAGTTTACCAAGTACGCCAACAACATCGTCGCGTCGATGGAAGAGACGACCACCGGCGTCATTCGCCTGCGAGCGATGGATCTCGCCGGTGTGTTGAAATTCCCTGTCCTGGCGGTGAACGATGCAGCGACCAAGCACCTGTTCGACAACCGCTACGGCACGGGACAGAGCACGCTGGATGGCATCGTCCGGGCAACGGACATTCTTCTTGCAGGAAGCACGGTGGTTGTTGTTGGTTACGGCTGGTGCGGCCGGGGCGTGTCGAGCAGGGCCCGCGGCGCCGGCGCGAACGTGATCGTCTGTGAGGTCGACCCGATCAGGGCGCTGGAGGCTGCTATGGACGGGTTCAGGGTCATGCCCATCCGCCAGGCGGCGAGAATAGGCGACCTGTTCATTACCGTCACCGGCGACATTCACGTGATCGACGAGCCTCATTTCGCCCTGATGAAGGACGGCGCCATCGTCTGCAACAGCGGACACTTCAACGTCGAACTGCATCTTGAAGCACTCGAAAAAATGGCGACCAAGATCAACCGCGGCGTTCGTAACAACGTTGATGAATATGTACTAAAGGGCAACAAGAGAATTCATATTCTCGGGCAGGGCAGACTTGTGAATCTTGCCTGTGCCGAAGGACATCCCGCCAGCGTGATGGACATGTCATTCGCTACGCAGGCGCTTTCGACTGAATACGCGCTGAAAAACGCAGGCAAGTTGGATGTAGCGGTGCACGATGTGCCCAAAGAGATCGACGACGTTGTCGCCACTCTCAAGCTCAAGAGCATGGGCATTGCCATCGACAAGCTCACTGCTGAGCAAAAGAAATACCTGGCGTCGTTCAACATGGGAACGTAACTCGCCGGAACACTCGGTTTGAAGTCCGCGGTCATTCCTGACATGATCGCGGATTTTTTTTATCAGCCTGCCAACTGCTTTCCGCGTTGATGGGTCGTCGCCGCCTCTTGCAGGTATTGTTCGAGCTGGGCAGACCGTTGAGCGGCAGTGTGTTCGCTAAGCACCCTGCCGCGAGCACGCCGGGCGATTTCAAGTCGTTCCTGTTCGCTGGTCGTCTTGAGAATATGCAGTACCTCGTTGGCGTCTTGGGCGACGATGATTTCCCTGCCGATCTCAAAGAACATGCCCAGCCCATCCCAGTAGTCGCTGATAATCGGTGTACCACACGCCGCCGCCTCGAACAACCGGACGCTTGGGCAGTAACCAGCACGTCGCATGTCGCTTCGTGTCAGGTTAAGGGTGAATCGCTGTTGACCATAAAACTGCGAATGTCTGGACGGAACCACGTGCTCGATGCGCATGACATTTTGAGGCCACTGGATTGTGAGCGGGTATTGTGCGCCTGCCACCACAAACGCCGCCTGCTGCCACCGCCATGCGGGTTGCAGAAGCAACTCGTCCAGTGCCTGTTGTCTGTCGGGGCTGAACGTGCCGAGGTACCCCAGATCGAATTCCATCTTCGTGGTCCGCGGGGAGTACTGGTCGGGGTCAACGCTGCAATACAGCGCCCTCGCGCATCGAGCGCCGTACCTGTGCTCAAGATGCCTGAGCGTCAGGCCGCCCGTGAACGAGAGATACAGTCCATATTGTGAAATCTGCTCGCGCGTCAGGTACTCGATGTCGTTTCGACGAATCCGTCCCAATGTTACCGGCGTGTCGATGTCATAGAATGCGGTGAGGTTTGAGGCGTTCTCAAGCACCCATTTGCCCACCTGTGCGCCTTGGGGCACGTACGAACCCACCATCACGACATCGGCGTGGCGTATCTCTTCTGTGAACCTGTCTCGCAGTTCGGTGAGACTTGAATACAGCCGAACCGTGCAGAACGGAAACTCCGTCATGTCTCTGTTCGAGGCGTACCAGGGCACGTCACGCTCAAGAAACAACACGTCGTGTCCTCGCTTCGCCAGTTCCCGTATCAGCCCGCGATACGTGGTGGCATGCCCATTGCCCCAGGCTGATGTGATCGATAGTCCACAGATAACAATCCGCAGGTTGCTGCCCATGATAGTCTGCCTCCAAAATTACCCTTCAGGATATTTTCGAACTGGATGGCCCGGTGCGAATAACAATGCTCCGCCAGAATTCGTTTTCTTGCCGCCGCTCCGATCTCGCGGGCGCGGGTGGTCTCAAGCGTTCTGAGGTGCGCGATAACCTCTTCGTCATCTCTGGCGACGAGGATCTCGGTCTGGGGCTCAAGGAACATATCCAGCCCCCGCCATGCATCTGTAATAATGCACGCGCCGGCCCCGGCGGCTTCGAATACTCGCGTCGCCGGTGAATATCCGTACCTTGCCATGCTGTCCCTCGCGATGTTCAGCACAGCAAGCGCCGAAGAGTTGAGCACGTTATGATCTTTCGTGTAGACATGTCCCAGCAGACGCACATTGAAAGGCGTTGGCTTGCCTTGCCACCCATTGCCACCGAGCAGAAACCTGCGCTGTGGCAGCCGACGGGCGGGCTCCAAAAAGAACTCCTCTA
>CAZWAT010000084.1:0-11227 GCA_964632015.1 uncultured Planctomycetaceae bacterium | reverse complement strand
AAAGAACAGCTCCAACCAGTTCCTGTCGCTACGAATGCCCGTAGGGGCGACGGTCTGGTCGGCAAGGCTGATAGAAAGCAATGACAACGGAGGCGAGACCACGTCGAGACTTGCTGTTTCGGTCGACGAGAAAGGCGAGTTGATGATTCCCCTGCCCAGATACAGAAACCCCAACGACCCGATCACGATAGAACTCGAATATGGTCAGACACATGACCTCGCCGGAAGGTGGCAATCGCAGGTGTCGCTGGTTGCGCCTGTCAGTGACGTACCCGCCACATTCGCAAATTGGGTCATCACAGCCAATGCGAATTACGCGATCAAGCCCCACGGCGGAAACATGATACCCGCGGCACAAGCAGCGAATATATCTGGCGCGGGGCGACTGCTAAGGAACGTCGCCAAGGCCTGGAGGAACACACTCATGTACCAATTCCAGAATATCGCATCCATGGGCATAGTAGTGTTGGTGGGCGTCCTTGTGTTAGGGCTCATCAGGCGCAGAGCTTTTAGGTCTGTAGTAATTTGCGGCGTATTGCTGTTCTGGTTGTTTGCGGGTTTTAGGACGGCTTCCTCCAGCCACTTTGCTCAATTGACGCCTGCGCCCGCGAACACCGTCGAGTTCACGCAAATGGTAAACCTGCGGGAACAAGGCCCGCTGACGGTTGACTTGACGACCGTTCCCGCATGGAGGCGCGATCTCACCGTCGCCTCGATGGTTGGTGTGCCGATCATCGCATTGGCGCTGGTGGCGGGAGGGATAATAATCAAACGATTCAGAGGCATCTTTTTTTGTGCGGCGTGTTCAGCAGCGATTGTGGGTACAGCTTCGCTATCATCGACGCATGTGCTGCTGGGACACCTGTTCACGTGGGGGCTGCCCTTCATCATGGCAGTTCTAGTGATAGGCAGGTTCCTGGTTTCACGTACCAGACGGACATCCTCCAATCAGGTTATCGTGGGTGCCGTGGCGCTGCTCGCACTGGTGCTTGGCGGGTGCGATATCAACGGACCGGGGGCGGCGATTTCGCCCCAGCCTACCATCGAGCGAATCGAATACACGATGTCGGCTGAGGAGGACTCGATGGTAATAGACTGCGTGATTCAAGTCGCTTCGCCCACACCGGCCGAGTTCGATCTCATAGGCCCCGAGGCGGTGCTGCTCAGCCAGAAGAGTTCACAACCTCACGTCTCCATCGAGATAGACGAGAAAGGTTACATACTCAAGCTGGATCGCCCCGGCCGGGCCGAGGTATCGGCAAGATTCCTGCATCCACTCCGCGAGGCCGACCACGATGGCGCCCGAAGCTTCTCTCTGCCCATGCCCCTTTCATTGAGCAACACCGTTGAGCTGACGGTGCCCGAAACACAGATGGATATCGTCGCCGTCGGAGCTTATAGCTGCACACCGATAGACGCCCCATCCGACGACTCCACCACGGTGCGGGCGATTCTGCCTCCGGGCAAGGACATCAACTTCACATGGAAGCCCAGAACAAGACAGCGGGAAAAGGAAGAAACCCGCTTCTACGCCCAGGTAACATCTGCGGTGTGTTTCAATTCCTCGCTGGTGTCGATCATGCATGACATTCGTCTTCAAATTGCAATGGGCGAACTGAGGCAGACGACCATCGCCATGCCCGCCAACACGGTAGTAACGGCTGTGGGCGGCGATTCCGTCGGGGCGTGGAGATTCGACCCGGCGACAAACGAGCTGGACGTGCGATTTGCCGTCGGCGTCACGGGCGACCAGGCTATTCTGATAACCGCCCAGTCACCCGCCGATGCACTACCATACGAGTTCAACGTGATGCCCATTGTGGTGGACTCCGCCCAGCGGCAGCAAACGTTTGTGGGAATACTGAGTTCCAGCGATGTTTACGTCGAGGCGCAAGGCAACGCCCAGCCGATAAACGTGGACGACTTCGCAAGAGACGCATCCGACCTGATCAAGCAGATTCCCCAGTCCCAGTCTACGCCCGCCTTTGCGTACCGAATGGAAGGCGAATCCGTTAGCGTACGCGCTGGCGCGGTTCTGCCAGAGCTGAGGGTAAACGAAACAACAACCTTTAACGTGATGGACGAGCGGCATGTTATCAACACCCGCCTCGACATACAGATTGCCAAAGCCGGGGTCTTTCTTCTGACGCTTGAAGCCCCTGCCGACTACGACATAGACGCACTGGCGGCGCCGGCGCTGAGCCACTGGGATGACAACGCCCCGCACGCGACCACCGGCAGGCGGACTATTACACTGCACTTCAAGCAGAAGACAATCGGCAATGTGCCAGTCTCTGTGACTATGAGCAGACCCATCTCGAATCAACCCCCACATATAGATGTGCCTCGCATAACGGTGGCAGCGTCGCTGAGGCATACAGGGCAGGCGGTGGTCAAGGCCCAGCGAGGGCTTCGGCTGCTGGTTGACAACCGCGACGGCGTTACCGAGGTCAACCCGCTGGAACTGAACATCAGGGACTCCAACGTCCTGGCGTTTCGCCTGCTCAAGCCGAACTGGTCGATCCGCCTCGGCGCCGAAGTGATAGAACCCCTGGTGAATATAGACACGCTTCACGTCGCCCGCATTTCGGATGGGATCGTCCGGCACCAACATTACCTTCAGTATCGGCTCTTCCATGCTGGAACCAAGTCGCTTGTTGTGCAACTGCCGCCAAACGCGGTTGGTGTAACCATCGCCGGGGCCGACATCGCCAACAGGCAGGAACTCGAACCGGGGACGGGACTGTGGCAAATAGAGCTTGCGAAGAAGATATTTGACGCGCCCTACCGCCTGGCGATTAGCTATCAGCATGCCTTCGACCGCACCGGCGGTCAGTTGGAAATACTGCCGATAAAGGCTATTGGCGCCGATCAACAACGAGGACATGTCGTCGTGTACACCACCGACAGGGTTGAAATACGCCCGCAGTCAGTGGACATGTCGCTTCAACCTGCCGAGGCAAGAAGCGTACCTGGCAGGATGTTCGGCGCAGGCGACCTGTCAGACGCCGCGTTCTGCTATTCGACCTCGAGCCCGGACTACAGTTTATCGCTACTGGCGGTACGTCACTCCGAGGCAAGGCAGATAGAGGCGAACGTGCACTCGACGCACATCAGTACAGTGATCACCGAATCCGGCCAGAGCATCAGCAGGGTACTACTGACCATGTCAGTGGGGTCAAAGCGATACCTGCGATGCCGTCTGCCCGAAGGCTCGCAGTTGTGGTCGGCGCTGGTGAATGGCAGATCCGCAACGCCATCGAAAGAGGCAAACTCCCCCGACATGCTGCTGATACCCCTGCCCCAGGCAAGCGGTCAGGATATCAACGTCGAGGTCGACATGGTGTATGTCATGCCACGGCGACTGGTGTCGTGGGCTGGCAATCAGAAATTCGCCGGACCTGCATTCGACCTTCCGCTCAAGGACATCAAGTGGTCGCTATTCGTACCGGAACATTTCGGTTACGACAGCTTCGGCGGAACAATGAACATGCTTGAAGGATCGTTGGAACGGGCGATTCGCAGCTACGACCTTGATATGTACAAGCAATCCGTCAGCAAGTTCAACCTGCTCAGGAACAAGATGGCGATGGAATACCAGGACACCGCCAAAAAACTCGCCGAGGAAGGAAAACAATACGGCGCCAGGGAGATGCTGCAACAGGCGAAAACCTATTCGCTTTCAGACTCGGCCCTGAACGAGGATATAAACGTGGATCTTGACAATCTTCTTCGCCAGCAGGCAAAGGTGGGGCTTGTCGCCTCAAGGGCAAGGCTCCGCAGCCAGACGTCCGCGATGCAGCAGGCGACCGTTGGGGGCGATCTGGGAGATCATTACAACCAGGCGCAGGCCCAGCAGATCGAGCATGGCCTGAGCAGGGCTGACAACGAGAACCTCGACCTTATATCACGACGGATAATCGAAGCCCAGGAGGCGGCTGTCGACAACCGACTTCAACTGATCGTCGAGCTGCCCAATCGCGGAAAGATGCTCGAATTCACCCGACCGCTGCTGGTGTCACCATTGGGCCAGTTGGAGGTGGCATTCAATGTCTCGCCCAAGGTGAAAGGACGCGTTCCCATTGGAATGTTTGCCGGAGTGGCGCTGTTCGTGGGTCTGGCAGTGTGCATGGTCGGCGGTAGATGGGCAATTCGAACAACCTTCAACCGGCAGCCAAGCAATAACGACACCGATGACGAAAGGCCAGTGTCCAAAGAGGAGCTTCTGCAAACCGACGACAACGAGAAGGAATAATGCCTACAACGTGGCGCTGAGCCGAAGCCCATCATACGCAAGGGCCATGTTCGCCGGCAGACGTGCGGATGTCTCTCGATGCCCCAGCGCATGGGCGATGTGCGTAAAACATGTCCGCGAGGCGTTGATTCGCCCGGCTGCCTCGATGGCCTGGTCAAGATTGAAATGCCCGGGATGGGGCTTGATTCTCAGAGCGTCCAACACAAGCACATCGAGTCCTTCGAGCAGGGCGAAGCTGGATTCGGGAATGGCGGAGCAGTCGGTGCAGTAGGCGAACGATCCGATGCGGAATCCCAGAATATCCATCCGGTTGTGCTTCAGAGGCACCGGGATAACCTCGCACCCGCAGACATTGGTGGGTCCATCGATGACATCAACCGAAATGCTGGGCCTGTCTGACGATATATATGGAACAATCGCATAGCCGAAACACCGCCGGATTGTCTGTGCAGTTCGCTCGTCGCAGTAACAGGGAATCGTTCCCCCCGCCAAGCCGTTGTACCGACGTATGTCGTCGAGACCCATGATGTGATCGGCGTGACCGTGGGTAAACAGGACGGCATCCACGCGGGCAAGTTTTTGGTTGATTGCCGATATGCGGAATTCGGGACCCGTGTCCACAACAATCACCCTGCCATTGGTGGGCGATTCGGCGGGGAGGGTTATCGCAATGCTGGGGCGAAGACGTTTGTCGCGCGGATCGTCCGATGTGCAGACCGGACACTCGCAGGCGATCATCGGAACCCCGTGCGACGTGCCACTGCCCAGAAACAATATTTCAATTGACGCTGACATTGTTACTCAAGAATACACGCTCGGCGGCAGGATGAGGGGAAAAAACAGCCCGGACGTCCAACACCCCGAACGCCCGGGCCAACCCGACCCGAAGACCAAAATGCTGATGTAAAGGCAGCAAAAATATTGGAAAGTCTACGGATGTACTGCGGAATGCGTTGCAACGAGGCTCAACACACTTCCTCAACTTTTTGACATAGGCATTATCGGCAAAGGTCTCTTGAAAGTCTTCCCAAAATTCCGCATTCAGGCAAAAAATAGAATTTTGCGGTGACAGATCTACGCCTTCGCCTCGATCTGTTCAGCATCTCGCAGGGCCTGCATTATCTGGGCGGGTTCCTGGGCGCAGGTAATCTGCTTTCTCAGGCCATCGATGCTCATCAATCTCGATATTCTCGCTAACGCCTGTATGTGCGGGCCTATCATGTCCATGGGGCTTAGCAACAGTATCACCAGATTGACCGGCTTTTCATCCACGCTTTCAAAGTCGATCCCGTTGGCGGGTCTACCTAATGCCATGACCACCTGGTTCACCGCGGAACACTTGCCATGCGGAATCGCCAGGCCGTTGCCTATACCCGTCGTCCGGGTCTTCTCGCGTTCGAGGACTGCCGAGAGGGCAATCTCCCTGCTCGACACATCTCCCGCGGCAATCAGCACATCGACCAGTTCTTCGATGGCCTGACGCTTGCTCTTCGCGACCATGGGAACCTTGATCTTTTCAACCGAAACAATATCGCTAAGTTGCATTTGCTCTTCCTGCACATCCGCAAAATACACCCGCCTGAGAACCAGAACTCATCTCGGCGCGCAATATACAAATACCCCCACCCCATCGCAACGACATTCGCCATAGATTGCGATCACCCTGCAAAATTCCGTGCTAAATGCTCAAATGAACGAATCGGCGACGCCAATTGCACCACAGCTCGCCAAAGCGCCTCACGCTCTGGCGGCGATAAATATACGTATGCAGCGTTCCAGCAGTGCGGGCATCTCGGTTAGCGGAACCTGGCACGCCGCGTCTGACTTTGCGTTGGAGGGGTCGGGATGCGTTTCAATAAACAGCGCGTCGGCGCCGGCTGCCATTGCAGCACCCGCAAGCACCCCTGCAAACTGGCGCTGACCCCCGCTGGAAGTACCAAGCCCGCCGGGTTCCTGAACCGAATGCGTCGCATCGAATACGACCGGGGCGAACTGGCGCATCTGGGGAAGGCCGCGGAAATCGGTCACCAGGCGATTGTAACCAAACGACGTGCCGCGCTCCGTCAGCAAGACGTTTGAATTACCCGCTGAGGTGATCTTCGCAACCGCCTCTTTCATGTCCCATGGGGCCATGAACTGGCCTTTCTTGATATTGACAGGCTTTCCGGTGTTCGCGGCGGCGACAAGCAAATCAGTCTGCCTGCAGAGAAACGCCGGTATCTGAAGGGCGTCGAGGGTATCGGCGACCATCTGCGTCTGGTCTGCCTGATGAACGTCTGTGATAACAGGCAGCTCAAAACGCTGGCGAACCTCGCTCAGCCATTCGAGCCCCTGTTCGAGCCCCGGACCTCGATAACCCGACGCGCTCGATCGGTTCGCCTTGTCAAAGCTCGCCTTGAACACCAACCCAACGCCCAGGCGCAGGCACAGACTCTTGAGTTCCTCGGCGACATTCAGGCAAAGCTGCCTGCTTTCGGCCATGCACGGGCCAGCAATAAGGGCCAGTTTGCCGGAACCAAATTCGACATCACCAATACGACAGACGGAATTCATCTACGTGAATCTCCCTTCCATGGCCAGACGCTGGGGGCCGGCGTCTTAGGCATCATGAGTTTCAATCTCTTTGGCGAGACAGAAATGTCCAAAGGCGTATTCGGGCCTTCGTCGCCGTCAACCTCGGTGGGCACGGGCTTGTCCGTCTCTATTGTCAGATGCTTGAATTTCCTGTATACGATTCCGCCATCGAGCGGATGCATGCGAAGCAGTGTAAAGGCGGCGTGCATGACCAGGTGCGTCTGCTCGCGGCAGTCGAAGACCACCAGATCCAGCAGGCCGTCATCGAACACGGCGTCATGGCAGATTCGCAAACCCACCGCGTACCGCGAAATATTGCCCACGAACGCCAGCCCGAAATCGTTGAACACCTCGTCACCATCGGCGACTATCTTCATGCGTGGGAAATCGTGCTCCCAGAATGTTCTC
Source organism: uncultured Planctomycetaceae bacterium (assembly GCA_964632015.1). Lineage (GTDB taxonomy): Bacteria > Planctomycetota > Phycisphaerae > SM23-33 > SM23-33 > JAAYCO01. The sequence continues at coordinate 3,990 of CAZWAT010000084.1, read as the reverse complement.
CAGATCGGCCAGAAATAGCTCAGGTGGGAGATATGCCCCGTACGCGCCGAAGAGACCCGCCTCACCACCTCTCCGTCGAAGCCGATGCCTATGATCAGCAGGAAGTTGCGCCCGTTGATTATCCCCACGTCACAGTTGACTATCTGGCCTTCGGTAAAGATCCTTGCGATCTTCTCGGGGTCCCTGGGGATGTGGAGTTCTTTTGCGAGCAGGTTTTCGGTGCCCGCGGGACACGGTAGAACAGGCACGTTCGTGCCGGCCAGAGCGTTGGCGATTTCATTGACCGTTCCATCGCCACCCCAGACAGCAACAGCCGAGGCGTCAGGGTCTATTGATCTGGCGTAACTGGTCGCATCTCCGGCGCATCTGGTGACATGCTCGATCACATTAAACCCGGATTCAACCAGTGATGTTCGGATATCGGCAAGCAGCAGGTGCTGGCCTCCGTACCCGCTGCGTGGATTGATTACGAGGTGCACCGTTTGTATATTTTTTGGCGTCATGTATACCGTCGATACCGACAGGACGACGCGCCGCCAAGGACGCGAATCCAAATCGCCTTGCGAAGTCCAATCTAGCGGCTATAATACCCGATTTGCCGGACAAGGCAATGTCGCTGCGCATTGATATATTAGCTTCGCTTTAGGGAGAGATCATGGAACAAACTTCGCAGGACACGTTAGGCGCAATCGCCAACAAGGACACGTGGACCTCTGAAGATTACCGGGAGCTGCTTAACCAGCTCGTTTCTACGCACGATGCTCCTCGCAAGTTCAGCCAGTTGCTGGGGCAGCTCGAGGCCCAGAACCCGCAACCCAAGGGAGCCGCCGCGTTGAAGATCGGTATCGCCAGGTATATGGCTTGCCGGTTCCAGGATGCCGTGGAGGTTCTGGCGCAAGCAACCGACAACAAGGACAGGCGCTACTTCCAGGCAATGTGCTGGAAGAACCTGGGACGCTACGATAAGGCCACCGAGGAGTTGACCAAGGCAAAGTCCTCCGGTTTCGACGCCGCCGAGATAGACATCGAGATGGTCGAAGTGCTCGCGCTGGGGCAAAACGTGTCCGAGGCGCAGAGTCTGCTTGGCAAATTGGAGTCAAAGATCGGCGAATCGGCTGACTTCTTCTATCTCAAGGGCCTGCTGAGCGATGTTCAGCGACTCAGCGAGGACGCCGCCGAGGCATACCGCCAGGCGAGACTCATAGACGCCAACCATACCGCGGCAACCTTCCGCCTGGCGTATTTCCACGATCTTTATGGCGATGATGAGCAGGCAATTGCACTGTACAAGCAGTGCATATCGAGGCCTCCCATCTACGCCAACGCCCTGATGAATCTTGCTGTTCTTTTCGAGGATGTGGGGCAGTACGACCAGGCCCTGGTGTGCCTGCGTCGCGTTCTGGCGGCCAATCCCAGTCACGCCCGGGCAAGAATGTTCATCAAGGATATCGATGATTCCAAGACGATGTACTTCGACGAGGACAAGGCGAAACGACTTGCCCGTCGCAATGCGGTGCTGGATATTCCCGTCACCGATTTCGAGCTTTCGGTACGTGCCCGCAACTGCCTCAAGAAGATGAACATTCGCACACTCGGAGACCTGGTGCGCACCACCGAGCCCGAGCTTCTGGCATACAAGAACTTCGGCGAGACATCGCTGAAGGAAATCAAGGACATGCTTAACGCCAAGGGATTGCGTCTTGGTCAGCCTCTTGACGAAGAGCCCATCCCCGTCACCGCACAGCAGGCGCCGGCTCCACCGGCGAACGAAGGCGTTCTCGCCACGCCCATCGCACAGGTCGACTTGTCGATCAGGGCGAGAAAGGCGATCGAGGCACTTGACATCAAGACCCTTGGAGAACTCGTCAGTCGAAGCGAAGCCGAGCTGCTTTCCTGCCGCAATTTCGGGCAGACAAGCCTCAATGAAATTCGCCAAAGACTCGCGGAGTATGGCCTGAACCTGCGAGAATCGTAAGCTCGGACAACCGCGGCTGCTTCGATTTATGTTAATCGAATCAGCATCCGAAGTTCGCCTTGCGTTGACGGTGTAGATACATGGCAAGCGAAAGAAGGCATTTATTCCAGCTTGCGCGGAGGTTCTCACCGACGCCGGGTGTGATCGCCGCGTTCGTATCACTCGCATGCGTTTGCGCTTTTCTTGCGGGCTTTCTGTCAAGCTGCCATGGGCCATCGATCCGCCCCTCATCGTCATCAGAGGTTTCTCTTCATCCGCGGATCATCCGCGTGCTTCTGACGTCTAGACCGATAGACTCCGCCACGTTTGACATCACCGGGTGTCGGATCTTCAGCGACGGAAGACAAATTCAGCCGCCCCCCACCACCAATGACGTGGTTATCACCACAACCTCCGGAACCTGGAGAATCGACAACATCATCTCATCCGGCAAGAGGCTTGTGCTGGCGGCGGGACCCGGCGGTTCAGTGCGTTTCGGAAATACCAGGTATCGCGGCGAGCTTCATCTGCTCGAAAATTCCGATGGGCAATACCAGGTCATCAACCATGTTGACATGGAGGACTACCTCGCCGGCGTCCTACCAAAAGAGCTTTATGCCGACTGGTCAATCGAAACCTATCGAGCCCTGGCGATAGCTGCCAGAACATACGCCCTCTACCAGAAGCTTCACCACGGCGGTGACAGAAATTACGACGTAAGCGACAACCAGAGTTCACAGGTGTATGGGGGCGTCTCGGCCCAGACGACCAAAAGCGTACAGGCGGTCAACGATACCGCCGGGCAGGTGCTCGCCTACGGGCCTGTGGGGCAAGAGCGGATATTCATGACCCAATACTCCGCTGTCAACGGCGGAGTGGTGAACGGAGCGTATGTCATACGCGACCTTAATGCGAGCGAAGATATCCCACCCCTTCAGGGTGGGCAGGTGGACGAGGACGGCAGAACCTGCCCGCGTTTCTTCTGGCCAAGCGTGAGAATTTCAAAAACTCAGATGTATCGCGCCCTGCAATCGAGCCGGTTCGCCGATACAAAGAAGCTTGCTGACATCAAGGAAATGCGGATCGCCTCGCGAACAGAATATGGCCGAAATGTCTGGCTGGATCTGGTCGATTCACAAGGCTTCTGGATGCGAATCAGGGCTGAGGATCTAAGACTTGTACTGCTCAGGAGCGATATCCCCGACGCCAAGAAGCTGTATTCAATGAACTGCTCGATACGCGACACCGGCAACGCCTTTGAATTCCATGACGGCAGGGGGTTCGGACACGGAGTGGGTCTGTCGCAATGGGGAGCACAGGACAAGGCGATGAAGGGATGGAACGCCAGGCGGATTCTTGAATTCTACTATCCGTCCTCGACGATCATCAGGACGTGGTAAACAGCTCGTTCGGAGGGGCTGACGTCGAGAGATACTCCCATTCGCCGGCCCGGACATCTCGCTATGGCGATACCATCGTCGGATGTCCAGGCCGGTCAGCGCGTGTTGCTTGTTACTTGCGGGCCGCCTGTTCTTTCCTGCGGGCGGCGATAATCTCATCGGCAATCTTCACCGGTACGGGGCGATAGCATGCCAGCTCCATGGTGAATGTCGCCATACCCTGCGAAAGGCTTCGCACGACGGTGGCGTAACCGAACATGTTCGCAAGAGGAACCTGTGCGCGGATGACCGTGAAGGTATCCCTGTTGTCGGTACCCATCACCATTCCGCGTCTGCTGTTGAGATCGCCCACAACCGAGCCCTGGAACTGACTGGGCGTCTCGACCTCGACATTCATTATGGGTTCAAGCAAGACGGGCTTTGACGCCAGAAACGCCTGCTTGAACGCCTCAATCGCGGCAGTGCGGAACGCCATCTCGCTCGAGTCGACGTCGTGATAGCTGCCGTCGTCCAGGCACATCTTGCAGTTGACAATCTCGTATCCAGCGACGGGTCCCTGCTTCAGGGCCATCTGAAAACCCTTGTCAACAGCGGGGATATACTCACCGGGAATCCTTCCGCCGGTAATGTTGTCCT
>CAZWAT010000083.1:0-11413 GCA_964632015.1 uncultured Planctomycetaceae bacterium | reverse complement strand
GCCAAAACGCCGTAACCCTTTGGCAGCAACAAGATATGAAAACGCCCGACGGATCATTCCATCGGGCGTTTGTGTTAACTGCAACTGGCCAGAAAGTTCGCCAGAAATATTTAAGCTCCCCGACTAGGACTTGAACCTAGAACCTAGCGGTTAACAGCCGCTCGCTCTACCGATTGAGCTATCGGGGAATAAACGTCCCGCACCGCAACGTCGGCGGGACGAAACAATGAGTTTACCGGCCGAGGCCGGCATGTCAATAGTGTTACGCACAAGAAGCACAAAATGTTGAAAAATGGCTGAGAGGTTCCGGGCGTTTCGCCGCGGGGCGAGTGGATGGATGTCGTCGTCGGCGTGCGGGCACTGGGGGCGCGGCAGTGGCGAGGGATGGCTTGCCGGTGGGCCGGCGTGGGTGTGGCTGTGGGTAAGTGGGGACTCTCCGTTGTCGTCGGCTGTGGGTAGATGGGGGCTCTTTGGTGGCGTCGGCGTGAGGATCCGATGGTGTGTGGCGATGTGTTGGATGGGCGTGGGGATAAATCCGGCCAGTAGTGGGGCAACAACGTATGGAATGGTAATGGGTTCTATGGTAAAAGAAACGCGACACGTGCCTTACTCGTTTCGCGGAAGCTCTTTACGGGTCGGAGATTCGCAAGAATGGCGATTACAGTTAGATGCAGCGGATGCAGTAAGAAGATATCGCTTGACGACGCATTTGCCGGGGGTGCGTGCCGTTGTCCATACTGCAAAGAAATCAACATGGTGGGGCAAAAGGGCAAGTCGGGCAAGGCAAAGGCAATGAAGCTGAGGTCCGGCACCAGACCGGTGTCGCCGGGGGCCAGGCCTGACTCGCCAATCGAGGTCCCGCGTACGCCTGTAGATCGTCCCGAGTCGCCAACCGGAAGTGTCGCTGCGTCTACCCCCTCGCCGCCCCAGCCGCAAAAACAGCCCGAGCATGTGCCCATGGCTGCCCCGGTGCGGTTTCAGGGGCTGGTGTCGCTCATCCTGCTGGGTCTACTGCTTGCGATGCTGGCCGCGGCGGGCGGAGCCTGGTATGTCATGCAGCAGGCTTCGTCGCGACCTATCGAGGCCGATGGGGCCGAAGCGCCGATAGAGACTGATGCTCAAACCCCCGCCAACGGTGACAATGGCAAGGCAAGCGACCTGCAAGGGCGAGTGGTGTTTCTGTTTGACGGATCGGCGAGCATGCGTGATGTTGTGCAATATCTCCGGCCGCTGGCGAAGATGTACATCGACACCCTTGCCGACGATAACGAATTCGCAATAATGCTTTCCACAAGGGATAAGACAACGACGCTTGACGAGGGATACCTCACCCCGGCGATGCTTGATATGCAAAAGGTGGAAGATATGCTCGATTTCGAGCCCGCGGGAGAGGCGGATATTGAAAGCGCGATCGCCGCCGCCGCTGAGTTGAACCCGGCCCCGCGGACTGTGGTGGTGTTCCGGAGGGATTCGATCGCGAACCCGGGCGAACTTGGCGAGAGGCTCAAGAGCAAGGGTCTGCGAGTGAAGGTTGTGGGTATCGACAGTACGTCCGCGGCCGTTGGCAGCCACTCGATTTTGAGCATTGTAACCGGCGCTACCAGCGAGAGTTTTGGTAGAGATCAGTTGCACAGCCTCGTCAATCCATCGGCGGGGGCTGGTCGATAAATATGTGGGATGCATTAATGTCGGCAGGGGGACATTGGTAAAAACAGCACGCAAGGAGAGCGAATGATTATTATCGGAGAACAGATAAACGCCACTCGCAAGGTGATTGCGGCGGCGCTTGAGGCACGTGAGGAGTCTGTGATTGTCAACGCCGCCAAGGCCCAGGCGTCAGCGGGTGCGGACTACATAGACGTGAACGGTGGTGACGCTCGTGAAGGCAGAGAGGTGAGCAACGTCGAGTGGCTTATCGACCTGGTGCAGGCCAACACCGATGTGCCGATCTCGGTAGATTCCGCCAATCCCGAGGCGGTTGAGCTTGGGCTTTCCAAGTCGCGGGGCAAGTGCATTCTTAACAGCGTGTCGCTAGAGACTCACCGGCTTGAGAACCTGCTGCCCGTGGTGGAACGGTTTGACTGCCTGGTGGTGGCGCTTCTGATGAGCGATTCAGGCACGCCCAGCGGGGTGGAAGACCGCCTTGAATGTGCCGAGAAACTGGTGGGTCATCTCACATCGGCAGGCAAGAAGGTTGAGGATATCATTATCGATCCGTGTTTTCTGCCAGTGTCGGCCGACGCATGCAGCGCGCGGGCGGTTATAGATTCAATCGCCGCGATTCGCCAGCGCTGGCCGGAGATTCACATTGGCGGCGGATGTTCAAACACGAGTTACGGCTTGCCCAAGCGCAAGTTCATCAACTTTGCGGTGCTGACGCAGGCGATCTATCATGGTATGGATGTCGGCATTATCGACCCGTGCGTGCCCGACATGATGTCGGTCATTCTCGCCGCACAGGCCGTGGCGGGCAGGGATGAATTCTGCATGAACTACGTGACGCGCATGAGATAGAATCATTGGCGGCTTGTGACAGCCGCCATTGCGCGTTATGGTTAAGGCATAATGTCCATTTCCGTCAAAACAATCGAGGCGAATCTTTCGGCAGTTCGCAGCCGAATTGCCTCGGCATGCGCGAGCAGGCAACGGAATGTTGAAGATGTCACGCTGGTTGCCGTCACCAAGACTGTTGATGTGGACGCGATCAAAACGCTTATTGAATTGGGCGTCTGTGACATTGGCGAAAGTCGGGTCGCTCAGATGCTCGAACGTCGCCGGGAGATCGAAACCTGGCTGGGCGGAAGCGAGTTCAAAGGTCAACCAGTGCGGTGGCACCTTATAGGGCATCTTCAGCGCAACAAGGTCAAGATTGCGATTGAGGCTGCGGACGTCATTCATTCTGTCGATTCGCTTCGTCTTGCCGATGAGATCAACGGCGTCTGTGAAAAGCTCCGACGGGTAGCGCGGGTGCTGATGCAGGTGAATTGCTCAAACGAGGTTCAGAAATTCGGCGTGGCCGTTGGGGCCACGGTGCATCTTGGCGAGCTTATCACGACTTTTCCCAACATCGAGTTGATGGGGCTGATGACCATGGCCGCCTTTTCGGACAACCCCGAAGACGCTCGACCAACATTCGTGAGGTTGAGGGAACTGTTCGAGGAAATGCGAAGTGAGAAGATCGCCACCGGTAGTTTCGGGCATTTATCGATGGGCATGAGCCAGGATTATCCCGTAGCGATAGAAGAAGGCGCGACGATGATTCGTGTCGGCTCGGCGCTGTTTGAATAGATCAGTTGACGCCGCGGATACGCCTCACTACCAACAGCACATCGATGTCGGTTTGGTGATTTGAAATTCCGGTTCAGTTTCAGTGGGACGGGGGCAATTCAATCACTTATAAGCATCAGCACATAGCTGCAAAGCTCAAAAGGATGAACAGAATCATTTTAATTTTCCGGCCGTATTCAGCCTGCATTGTCAGAACCTCCTGGGGCGCGAAATCAACAACATCATGATACCATGTGTGCGAACGGCGCGAAGGGGATAAACGCAACTTTAGTAAAAACACAGTGCCGCGGTGAATTTTTAAATCCAGGTAAACTATAGCGGTTACAGGGGTTATAACGCGTGGACGATTTGAGCGGTTTATTCCGAGCCCGCAAAGCCCAGGTATTCGTCAAGCCAGTCGTCCGACCTGAGCACTCCCTTGCGTTGTGCCAATGCAAAGCGTTGGGCACGGGCCTGCGCGATGCCGAACAGTGCCCGCGTCGGGCCAGATGAGATTTCGCCATTGGTTTTTCGATAGCGTTTGTGTAGCAGGGCAGTCGCCAATGGCCAGTATCGTCTGGGTAATTCGTCTTCAAGCGAGACGATGGCCTGAACGGTACCGGGGTCTCCCTGCCGGCCTGATCGTCCGAACAACTGTCGGTCTATCCGCCTGGCCTCGTGGCGTTCGGATGCGATGACGTGCAGCCCGCCTTTTTCGCTGACGCCGCGGGCGAGTTTGATGTCCGTTCCACGTCCGGCCATGTTTGTTGCGACAGTGATTCTTCCTGGCTGCCCCGCGCCAGCGATGATCTGTGCTTCCTCCGCATGCTTAACCGCGTTGAGCACCTGGTGATCGAGATGCGCCTGTGTCAGCAGGTCGCTGAGCGTTTCGCTGGCGTGTACGCTTCTTGTGCCCACCAGAACGGGTCTGCCGATCTGGTGATAGTGTCGAATCTGTTTCACTATCGCGGCGAACTTCGCCTTTTCGGTTGCGAAGACCATGTCTGGCAACTGCTTTCTCGCGATGGGACGGTTGGTTGGTATCACCACCACCCCAAGCCTGTATATCTGCCAGAATTCGCCGACGGCTTCGGCGGCTGTGCCTGTCATCCCCGAAAGCCTGCTGTACAGGCGGAAGAACCGCTGAAAGCTGACGCGGGCGAACGTGTCCTTTGGCGGGTTGACCTTCAAACCTTCCTTGGCTTCAACGGCCTGGTGCAGACCGTCACGCCATTCGCGATCTGGCATGAGTCGTCCGGTGAATTCGTCCACGATCATCACCTTGTTATTCTGCACCACGTACTGCTTGTCTCGCAGATGGAAATGTCTCGCGACGAGCGCCTGCTGGATGAGTTCTTCTCGCCTTCGTCTGCCTGCCCACAACCCGCCCAGTGATTCGGCGTGGTTGTCGATAAGGGTTCTACCCGAGGGGGTGAGGTTGATTTCGCGGTAACGTTCTTCGATGACGTAATGCGTTGATGGCGTAAGTTCGCTCGCCAGTGCAGCCGCCTGCACGTATGCATCAACCTGCTCGGAGTTCGGCGCCCATCCGGAGATGATCAGCGGTGTCACCGCCTCGTCAATCAGCACCGAGTCGGCCTCGTCTATTATCGCGTGATGCAGGCCTCGCTGCAGAAACCTGTCATCGCACGCGGTCTTGCCCTTGACCAGCACGTCGAGCAGGGTCGGGGTGAGGCCTCGTCTGTGTCCCATTGTCAGCCGATCGCGTAGGAAGTCGGCGGCAACTTCCTTGTTGGTGCAGTATGTTATGTCGGCGTGGTAGGCCAGGCGTCTTTCGGAAGGCGTCATGTTCTGTTCGATGTGCCCAGCGGACAGCCCGCAGTATTGGTACAGCGGGCGCATCCACTCGGCGTCTCTGGCTGCGAGATAGTCGTTTGTAGTGATGATGTGACAGCCTCGTCCTCGCCAGCCCGCGATCACTGCCGGCATGGTGGCGGTCAGTGTTTTGCCCTCGCCGGTGGCCATTTCGGCAATGCATCCGCTTTCGATTGCAATCGCCCCCGCAACCTGCACAAGGTAGGGGCGCTCGCCTATGGTTCTGAAAGCCACCTCGCGGACAATCGCGAACGCATTGATGAGATCGGTACGGGTCTGCCTGGCCCGAAGAAACTTTTCGCGAAGATCGATGGCCGCTGCTCGAAGAGCGGCATCGCTCATGTCGGCATATCGCGGATGAAGGGCGACGACCTCGGCTGCGTGTTTCATGAGAGCACGGCGGCGCGGTGCGAGGCGATTTATCAGCCCGGCCCCAAGGGTCCACGCGGCGTCGAGACCTTTGGGAAGTTTTTCGCTCTGCGTGCGCGCGGTGAGCATTCTCCATGTTCCGCTGGGCACGGCTGTCATATGTGGAACCTCTTCTGCACAAGCTGCAACAGCGATCTGTACCACTGACTCGCCAGCGGGCGGGGAGGCAGGGTGAACCGCACAACGACTCGCTGATTGGCAAATAGGGTGCCATATTCAGACTGCTCGCATGCGATGCGAAACTCGAAGAACCGCTCAGCCGTTCGTGTGCCGTACTCATCTTCCGGGTCAGTTCGCATCGAGCCCCCGGCCCCGTAACCAAGCGCTGGCGTCGACAGGCGGTCGATACCGGCCGAGGGTCTCTTTTCGAGTAGTCGGCCTCGCACTTTTATTTCGGGGTGGTTGCGAACGCGAATCTCGACCTCATCCTGTGCTTGCGCCAACAGCAGGGCGGCGGATTCCTGCCCCGCTGGTGCCCTGATCACTATTTCGTCAAGGTTGACGATCTCGCCGACCATATCGCCTTGTTGCAGATACGCCCCCTCTATTGTGTGCGCCACGGGCGAGACCCATGTTCCCGCCTGTGTCGCGACAAGCTCAAGCGACTGGTATTTGCGCTGCTCGTGCCCCATGATTCGCTTATGCACGTCGATCTGCTCGGCAAGGAGCATGGCGGTTCGCATGTCAGGCTTGGGGGGGCTAAGCGCCATGCGACGGCGGGCGATCAACTCTTCGTGCTCGAAGCGAAGCTGCTCAAGTCGGGCTTCGATGTCTGGATTGTACGACTTAAGCAGTGGCGTTCCCGGCTGGACTGTTGAGGAACTGGGAAGCACTTCGCGAACGAACCCGTCAGCGCCTGCGTGAACGTACATATGGTGGACTGGATGCACCACGCCCTCGACTTTCACATGGTCGCTGGTTGGGATCGAGGTGATAGCGCCTACCACAAGCGAGGCGGTGAGGACGGTGGCTCCCACCGCGCGTGTCCGCGTGCGGGACAGCTCGCCGCTGAACGCGAGATAGTGCAGGAACTTGCCCAGTGGCGCAATCAGCCACGCCACGACTGCGGCAATGGCCAGGGCGGCCCCGACGAAGAAGAATTTGCCGGCGACAAACAGCAGGATGGCTGTGCAGATGAAGACGCGATAGACCGTCGCCGATGCGGCGTAACTTGCCAGCCAGTATCGCTCGCCATGCGTCCTGGCCGGTGTTCTTGCCTGGCGCACGCCATAGACGTACCGACGCACAAGATATGTCAGGTAATCTTTGCCGCGCTGCGAGAGGTTAGGGATCTCAAGCAGGTCAGAGAGAATGTAGTATCCATCATATCGAAGCAGCGGGTTGGCGTTGAACACCAGTGTCGATACGCCTGCGATGAAGATCATGTTGTATGCCAGGGCGTTGACGGTTGTTCCCGCGGCCGTATTTGCCCACACGATAGCTGCGATTGCCGCAAGGGCGATTTCGGCGAACATTCCGGCGGCTCCCACTACCGCGCGTCGCCACTTGCTTGGAAGCATCCAAGAACTGGACGCGTCTACGTAGGGCATGGGCATGAACACCAGGAACATTATGCCCATCTGGTGTACCTCGCCCGCGTGACCCGCCTGCAGGCCCAGCTTCTTGCAGGCGAAGGCGTGCGAAAATTCGTGGAATATCTTGCACAGGATAAACGCCCCATAGAGCAGCGGAAGGTTAGAGGGGCTCAGCACGCCCTGGCCCTGGTCGATCAGGTCGCTGAACCTGCCGCCAAGGAACGTCAGCCCGATGATAACAAGCAGTGTCCATATCGCTAGCCCCGCCCATGAGAACAGCTTGCCGAGAAGTCCCACCCATCGATTTAGAAAGGCGTCGGGATCGAACAATGGAATCCGCAGAAACAGCAGGTTCATCAGGTATCCCTGCGTCTGACGTATGCGGCGTTTGCGGTATCTGTCGAAAAGCGCCTCGGCGTCGCCGGCCAGTTCGGATTGCAGCAGGTTGGATGTGTAAAGCTGACCAAGCAGGTGAATCGCCTCGCCCTGGGTTGGGGCAGAGTCTCCCATGGTCTGGTTGCACGCCTGCCATGCGTCGGCGACGGTACGCTTTCCGTCAAGCAGGCCCACGAAGTGATACGCCGCCTCATTGAGCCTGAAGAACTGGCTATTTGACGGATCTCGTACGACGTACCACACCGTCCCGCGGTAGTGCTGGCGGTGTGTCTGAACGTTTGATCTCAGTTCCGGCCTGAGATCGGACACGCGATACCATGATTCGCTGAATGTCGGTCGATCTACGGACATGAAACAACCTCAATTTGTGGTGCGTGGGTCATTGATTGCGGCTTTGGAGGCACCCGTCACCACCACAGTTTCATCTTCAGCCAATTGACAAGTCGGTGCGTCCACAACCAGGCGTAGCTTCGCCTGTCGATGCGAACCTTCGCTATGCCCGCCATGCCTGGACGAAGCGTCTGGTCGCTTTCGTCAAGAGTCACTTTCACCTTGAAGACATTTCGTTGGTCAACCACTTCCGCGACAGGATGTATGCGATCGACGGTGAAGCCTAGCTTTCTGTCGGGATTGGATGTCGTCGCAAGTTCGCCGCGATGCCCGACGCGAAGCTCGCTGACGAGGTCTTCTGGCACTGCCAGCTCGGCGTAAAGCGAGTCTATCGGGCCGACCTCGAAGAGCTTGTCTCCGGTTCTCACAGGGGCGTTGATGCGCTGCTTGAGGTCTCCGCTTAGAATGCGTCCGTCCACGGGCGCGATGAGCGTTGCCCGTTCGATTCTCGCGTTAAGCAGGTTGATTCGCTGTTCAAGGCGATTGATGCGTGCTTTGGCGATCTGTGCCTCGACGGTCTTGCCGGCAGCAAGGGCGGCATCAAAGTCACGCTGGTGCTCCGATTGTTCGGCAATTGCGCCAAGCCGCTCTCTGTGGAGGTCTGAATCGTCGAGGGTGCCAAGCACGGTGACTCCGGCGTGGACGGGGTCGTCTGGCTCGACCATGACCTCGTGGATATACCCGTCAAACGGTGCGGATACTACGAATCGGCGCGAGGTCTCGAGCATGAATGGCGCGTCGGCGTTGTAATCGCCCTTGCCCAGGAACACAAAGAGGGTAAAGGCTATCATGGCTGCGCCAAGCAGCTTGGCCCATGTGTGCTTCGGGCCGACAAGTGTTGCGGCGGCAGTTCTTGCGGCATCGGCAAGCTTCGCGCCGAACCATTTGTCATGTGTGCGAAGGCTTTCGAGGCGGGGGGTAGCAAGGTCGCAGACGAGCCTGAGTGCCTCGACCTGTGGTCGTTCAAGGGGCGCGTCGGCGGGCCTCTCGAGCGTTAGAACACCCACGCATTCACCCTTGTGCCTCAGTGGAAGGTGAACCACGCTTGAAGGCCCATGCTCGCGAGCCAACTCGGCGCTGAACCGTGACACATACATGGCGTCAGGGGGGGCGGGATGCATCACTTCGACGTCCTGATCGAAGCATTCTTCCATGGCGGCTTCGATGTCCCGCACGAGTTTCATCTTGCGGTTAAGCTTTTCAGTGTGGCTCATTGCGCCAAGTTGAATGCTCCTTCGCTTGAGAAAGCCCACGCTGACGCGATTGCACTTCCACCTTGAGGCAAGCTCATTGCATATTGCCATCGCCCCGGCCTTGAAACGCTCGGTGTCGTTCACCGATGAAAGCGTCTGCATTGCTTCGCTCATGCGATCGAGGTCGAACTGTTTCGCCTGCAACGTCAGTCGAACTTCGTAAAGGCTCAGCAGGCCTACAGTCAGCTCGAGCCTTTCGGTGGCGACGGCGATCACCTGCGGGTCGGCAGTTTCAAGCAGAAACGCCTCGTATCCGCGAATCACTCGGTCCTCGGTAGATATGGGTATCATCACCAGGTGACGTCTGGCCTTGGCGCCGTAAAGGTCTTCGGCACTGTGAAGAGGGTGGACTACGGTAGTGCCCTCCGACAGTACTGCCTGTGCACTTTCCACCGCCTGCGCCAGCCAGAGAGGTGATGTCGCGCCTCGCTCGGGTGGTGGATATACCGCCAGAGGTCCGACCTGTTGCCCATCGCCCGCACGAAGCACTGCTCCGCCGCGGGCGGCTGTCATGTGACACTGCACCGAAAGCAGATTGACAAGGAACTGCTCGGGTGGCCCATCGAATCGACTCAGTCGTTCGACCAATTCGGATGTCACCCCTCCACGGGGTAACTGTGGCATATGAGTTCTGCTAACCGTCATTCAACAACACCTTACGGTTTGGCGGAAGATCCGCGTTACTGCTTGCGGGATCGTTTGGCGGCATCGAGTTCGAGCTCGCCGTACTGCTGTTCGTGGTTACGAATGATCTGGCCCATAGTTATCGCCAGTCGCTTCGCCGAGTAATAATTCATGATGACTCTGTTGGTTACCTGGAACACGGCCTCGGGCTGAGCACCCTGTTCCTGGGCGGTCATAGTGACATTCAGGCCAAGGTCCAGCACAACCTCCTCCGCCGTCGCATTTGCGCGAAAGGCATTGGCGTAGCTGGTGCTCATCGATCTTTCGTCAACGGCGACTCGCATTTTCTGGCCCGTTTCTGATCGGGTTTCGGGGGCCTGGGGCGCATCTTCCTGGGTCATGAATGGTCCTTTCGTGCCTGTCTAATCCAGATCAGCCCGACTCGGTCAGGCTGATTCGATCAATCGTCAAAACGCACTATTACGTGCTCGCCCGCCGGACGCATGGTGGGGTTTGTCATCTCGACTCGCACCGTCAGCGTATTGCTGGCTGCGTCCGCAACCGCCGCCTTGTGCACCACCGTGCCGAGGACTTCGTCACCTTGCCCGGCCGACAATTGTATGCGTGCGGAATTTCCTATATCCAACCGTTCAGCGATGCTTCGGGGCACTGAGACGTCTATCCATAACGGATCGATGCGAACAACCCGCATGACTTCCTTGAGGGTGTCCGCCGATTCACCAACCTGCATGAACAGCTTCTCGACCACGCCGTCGAAGGGACTGACGATCCGCATGCGGTTCACATGCATCAGAAGTTCATGGTACTTGCGGACATCCTGCTGCTGCTGAAACTTCGCCATTTCAAGCGAAAGCTCAGCAACGGTGACATCCAACTCGGCGTGACGCACTTCAAGTTCGGTGGCGCCGCCTCGCTGTGCGGCGACACGAATTTTGTCCAGGTCGACTCGCTTCTGCGCAAGGGTCGCCTCGGCAGCACGAATGCGAATGGTGTCTTCCGCCTGCGCCTTGAGATGTTCAAGCTGAGCCCGCTCGGCAGTGTCGTCCTGGCGGGCGAGCACTTGGTTGAACTCGACCGACTGGCCCACCAAAACAGCAATGTCGGCGACCCGCCCCTCACTCACGAACGACAGAATCACGTCGTCGCTCGGATATGTTACCGCCTCGATACCGATCGAGGCATCACCCATCGCCGTTGCCGAAGACAACGCCGAAATCAACAAAACGCATAAAAGAGGTGTTCTTTTCATCTGACAGGTCCACGCAAAAGTCATACAAGAATAGGCGCGCTGGACGCCGGAACTGGTAATCCACCCGATGGTTCATCTTACGAACGCAACCAGCCACGGGTTTTGCGATTGTCAGAAAGCGATTTGTTCTTCCCCGAACGGCATTTCGATTGTGGTCACGTCGGCGGGCTAGGCCCGTATGGCCCACCGGAATTTAGCGCTGCTGCTGCGGGGGTTTGCGCATGTCTCGCTGGCGGTGGGGCGGATAACCCCAACCGAGGTCGCAGACCATGTGCCATTTGCGTAACCTTCACGCAGAGCACGCTTTACGAGTCGGTCTTCGCCGCTGTGAAAACTGATAACGCCAAACCGACCACCGGATTTGATGATTCCCGGCGCCTGTTCGAGCAGGGCTTCGAGGCTGGCAAGTTCAT
>CAZWAT010000082.1:0-11438 GCA_964632015.1 uncultured Planctomycetaceae bacterium | reverse complement strand
AAAAGTAATAGCAGTGCCGTCACCATGTGACGGAATCTTTTGAATAGGGCACGACGCCTTATATCGAGTTTCTTGAGAGTAGTTGGTTAACAGCCGGGAGGCATTCTTGGCAAAGCGAGTATTTGAACTGGCCCGTGAAATGGGAGTGACCAGCAAGGTCGTTCTCGATAAGTGCAGCGCCGAAGGTCTGCCACTTAAGAACCACATGGCCGCCCTTTCCGCGGGGCTCGAAGCCACCATTCGTGAGTGGTTCACAGAAGGCGACACGACAACCGCCGTTGAAACGGCCGAGCATGTCGACTTGGAAAGCGCGCGCGCAGAAGCCAGAAAACGTCGTCGTCGCCAGGCTGCCGAAAAGGCCGAGAGAGAAGCCCTGGAGGCCAAGACCACTGAAGAACAGCCTTCCGAAGAGGCCCCCGAGCAAGCCCCCGAAGAAACTCCCGAAACGCCCCCCGAAGAAGCTCCCCCCCAAGCGCCTCCAGAGGAAGCGCCTGTGGTTTCTGAGCCTGCTGAAGAAGTTGAGCAACCCCTCTCGCCCGAAGTAACCGTCCCCGAAGCCCCTGCCGAAGCAGAGGAAGCTCCCCAAGAGCAGGGCGAGCAAGCCCCCGCGCAGGAACCTCAGCCAGTCGCCCAGACTCCAGAGGTCGAACAGGCCCCTGTCGCTGAAGAGCCGCAGGAAGCTGCCGCCCAGGCGCCTGAGGAGCAACAGCAGGCACAGGAAGAGCAAGAGCAAGAGGAAGAAGAGAAAGAAAAGAAGCCCATCAAGCCTGCCGGTCCTCAGCTTGTCCCCAAGCCCGCCAGGCTCAAAGGCCCGCGAGTTATCCGCGTGGAGAAGCCCGACTTCATCAGGCCTCCCGTTCCGCGACAGCAAATGAGCGGCCCGGCAATAGGTCAGGAGGCTGGCCCGAGCAGAAGGCCTCGCGTTGGCGTCGGGCAGAATGGGGAACGTGACGACAAGAAGACCAAAAGGCGAAGCCCCAGAAGACGTGGCGGGGGAAGAACCGGGGACAGCGGCGAAAAACTCAAGGAATGGCGCGACAAGGACCTGATGGAACGAAACGAGCGCCTCGCTGCTGCAAGTGGCGGAACCTTGCGAAGGCACCGCGCGTCCCTCAGCAGAAAAGGTGAAGCGGGTGGACCTATCCAGGGGCAGGAAGTCGAAGTAGAAGAACCTGTCACCGTAAAGAACCTCTCTGCGGCAACAGGCCTGAAGGCGTCGGAAATCATCGCTAGACTGATGAAACTGGGCGTGATGGCGACGGTCAACCAGTCCATGGAAACCGAGCATGCCGAAATGGTGGTTTCGGACTACGGAATAAAGCTCATCGTCAAGAAAGCCCGGAACGCTGAAGACACGCTGCTATCACGCATTAACGGGCGTCAGAAGGGCGACATGAAACATCGAGCGCCGGTGGTTACCTTCCTCGGGCACGTCGACCACGGCAAGACATCGCTGCTGGACTACATCCGCAAGGCGAAGGTCGCCCCCGGAGAGGCGGGCGGAATTACACAACATATCGGTGCATATAGATATGATGACGACGAGGGCAAGCACGTGGTGTTCCTTGACACCCCTGGTCACGAGGCGTTTACCGCCATGCGGGCCCGCGGAGCAAACATGACCGACGTGGTCGTGCTTGTGGTTGCTGCCGATGACGGTGTCATGCCCCAGACCATCGAGGCAATAAGCCACGCCAAGGCCGCCAACGTACCCATCATCGTCGCACTTAACAAAATTGATACGCCCAACGCCAATGTTCAGCGGGCGTACGGTCAGCTTGCGGAGCATGGCCTGACGCCAAGACAGTGGGGCGGTGACGTGGAAGTCATCGAAACCAGCGCCCACACCGGACAGGGCATGGATGTGCTTCTTGAAACGCTGAGCCTCGAAGCGGAGCTGCTCGAACTCAAGTCCGAGATCGACGCCCCCGCGGACGGTTACGTCATCGAGGCCGAGATGTCGCCGGGCAAGGGTATTGTCGCACGCCTACTGGTGCGAAATGGAACACTCAGCGTGGGCGACATCATGCTGGCCGGGCAGGGTTTCGGCAAGGTGCGGTCGATGATGGATTCGAAGGGCAAGTCGGTCACCTCGGCCGGGCCATCGAACCCTGTGGAAGTGTCCGGGCTCGATGAGATGCCCCAGGCGGGAGATCGGTTCTTTGTTACCGTTGATCTCGACGAAGCACGCACAATCGCCGAAGACCGTCGCAACGCGGCCAGGCAGGTGGAACTTGCCACCTCACCCGCAAAGACCCTTCAGAACCTGCTCAGCCAGATCGAATCGGGCGAGGCAAGCGAGCTGGCGCTGATCATCAAGGCCGACATGCAGGGTTCGATAGAGGCGCTTGTCGACTCGCTGAACAATCTTTCGACCGACGAGATTCGCGTAAACATCCTGCACACCGCGGTGGGTGGAATAACCACAGGCGACGTGACGCTTGCCGAGGCGTCGGATGCGATAATCATCGGATTCAACGTGGTTCCGGATGCACCGTCCAGACAGCTCGCCGAGCAGAAGGGCGTTGATATTCGGCTTTACCGCGTGATCTACGAGATCATCGAGGATATTCACGAAGCCCTCGAGCGTGGATTGGCTCCGGAGATCCGCATGGAGACAATGGGCAGGGCGCTGGTTCGCCAGACGTTCAAGGTCTCGCGACTTGGAACCATCGCCGGCTGTCACGTCTCCGATGGAAATGTCAATCGCAACGCCAAGGTGCGGATCATCAGAAACGGTATTGTCATCGAGGATGAGAGAAGTCTCGAAAGCCTTAAGCGATTCAAGGATGACGTTCGCGAAGTTCGTGCGGGCATGGAATGCGGCCTGAAAATCGCGGGCTATGACAACGTGAAGGAAGGCGACATCCTCGAATTCTATCAGAAGGTGGAAGTGGCGAGGAAGCTTTAGTCTTTGATACCTCCAGCGGAATGACGCAATGGCGATGGTCCTGGCAGTGGTTCATCTGAGGCTTAATGTCGTGCAGGCGGCCAGCCTCAAAGACAAGCGCCGGGTGGTCAAAAGCTTTAAAGACCGCGTCCGTGCGTCTTACAACGTGTCGGTGGCGGAGGTAGGCGATCAGGATAACTGGCGCTGGTGCACGCTGGCAATTGCCATGGTCGGAAGCGACCGACGATACGTGGAAAGCGCCGTGGGAAAGATCGTCAAGTCGGCTTCGACCCACCGCGACATGCTGCTGGCCGAGTCTCAAGTGGAATGGCTTTGACATGAGTCGTAGAACCGAACGAGTTGGAAACCTGATCCGATCGACTATTGGAGAGTTGCTTCTATCCAAGATATCCGATCCGCGGATCGATCCCGCACGCACATCCATTACGCGTGTGGTAGTGTCTGAAGACCTTCTTGCGGCCAAGGTCTATGTGTCGGTTCTGGGCACCGAGCATCAGCAACGGACCACGATACGGGCACTGGCGCATGCGGCTGGGCACATTCAGGAACTCATGATGCGCAAGATACAGTTGCGCAACACGCCCATATTGTCCTTCGAGCCGGACACCAGGTTCAAGAAGACACTTGAAACCTACAGCGTCATTCAAAAGGCAATGGACGAAATAAAGCAGAAGGAACAGCTCAAGAACCGGGCTGATGAACAGGACGAAGATAGCGATGATCAGGCGGATGTTCACTCCTCAGGAGAGGATGAACAAGACGCCGACAACGTGCAGGACCAATGAAATGAAGAACGCTGCCGATTACGAGAAGAAGCTCAAGAAGTTTCTCGCCCCCATGCGCAGCCGTCGCGATACGGCACAGGAAATGCCACCTGTCGAGCTGTTGATTGTGTCTGTCTTGGAAGAGAACGCTTCACGAAAAGCTGCCCTCAAGGCGATTGAAAACATCAGGGCCGAGTACGTCGACTGGAACGAACTGAGAGTAAGCCAACCAAAGGAAATCCTCGAGACCATTGGTAAAGACTACCCCCAGGGACGCACCAAGATCGAGAGTCTTCTCAAGGCGATGAATCTTATCTTTGACAGAACATACGACCTGACCCTTGAAGCAATCGCCAAAATGCCCAAGCGGGATCTGCGAAGATATATGCTTGAAGTGGGGCTCAGCCCATATGTCGCTGCGGCGATGATGCTTCAGGAGTTTGGCGGGCATGCGATTCCTGTCGATCGTCACCTTGCCGACTTGCTCGAAATAAACGAGCTTGTATACCCCGATAGCGAAATAGACGACATTCAGGGCTTCCTCGAACGTGTCATCAACCAGAAAGATGCGCTCAAGGCCCACGAATTCTTCCGCCAGCAGATCGAGAAGTCCGCCAAGCAGATAGCGAAATTCCGCCAGCACAAGCAGGCCCAGCTTGACAAGCAGGAGAGGGAAGCCAAGGCGGCGGCTGCCAAGGCGCAAGCGGAGAAGGAAGCGGCACAAAAAGCAGCAGAGGCGAAGCAGGCCGCCAAGGAGGCTGCCCAGGCCAAGCGGGCCAAAAAAGCAAAGACCGCAAAAAAGACAAAATCTGCCCCAAAGACCAAGGTCGCCAAGAAACCCGCCAAGGCAGCGAAGAAGCCCGCCCCGAAGGCGACGAAAAAGGTAGCGAAGTCCGCTGCCAGCAAGACGACCACCAAAGCGTCGACCACTAGCGCGAAGAAGACCACCAAAAAAACTGTTAAGAAGAGCGCCGCGAAGAGCGCGAAGAAGAAATGATTCGAGGCTGATGCCGCGGGTCGATTTTTTGCGGGTTTCACATCAGGCCCGTGTCAGGAAGGAAAAATGTCAGCATCGCAGGATAAGTTCAGGCTGGGCATCCCCAAGGGGTCGCTCCAGGAGAGTACTCTTAGACTATTCGCTAGCGCAGGGTACAACATTTCCGGTTCGAGCCGGAGCTACGCCATGTCGGTCGACGATGACCGGATGTCGGTAATCATGTTCCGCGCACAGGAAATGAGCCGGTATGTCGAAGACGGCGTGCTCGACGTGGGCCTGACCGGAGTCGACTGGATACTCGAAAACGATTCGGACGTCGAGGAAATAGCCGAGCTTGTCTATTCCAAGCAGAAACTTTCCCCCGTTCGCTGGGTGCTTGCGGTTCCCGAAGAGGGCAAGATCAGAAAGCTCGAAGACCTTGACGGTGGAATCGTGGCGACGGAGCTTGTCAAGTGCACCGAGCGGTTCTTCAAAGAACGCAACCTCAACGTGAAGGTCGAATTCAGCTACGGCGCCACCGAGGCCAAAGCCAGGCTGGTGGACGGTATTGTGGATGTCACCGAAACCGGCAGCAGCCTTCGCGCCAACGGACTGCGGATTGTCGAAACGATCATGACCTCATCCACCCGTCTTATCGCCAACAAAAAGGCGATGCAGGTGGACTGGAAACGCCAGAAGGCCGAGAATATCGCACTTCTGCTCAAGGGCGCAATCGCAGCACAGGAACGCGTGGGCCTGAAGATGAACGTTTCCAAGGATTGCCTCCAAGCGGTAATGTCCGTGCTTCCGTCGCAGAAAAGCCCGACGGTCTCGGCACTGGCCGACGAGGGGTACGTCGCGGTGGAAGTCATCGTCGAAGAAAGAATCGAACGCGAACTGGTTCCCCAACTCAAGCGGGCAGGAGCCTCCGGAATCATCACCTATCCGTTGAATAAGGTGATACCTTAATGAGTATCCGCCCCACATGCTGGATGATGGGGTTCGCCTGGGTGGCCCTCGTGTTCACCGCTAGCTGCCGGGAGAACCCTCGAATCCAGAATGTTCAGGGGGCGGTGTATCCATCGGACAAAGGCCCGACCAGAGAGAAATTCGATAAGTCTCAACTGACGCGCAAGGATGTTCTCGGCGAGCGCTCAGTCGCCAACAAGCCAGATCCTCAAAGCGTGAATAGCTCAGCCGAGGGACTGGTATTCAGGGCGGTGTCGGCAGTCGCTTCAGAAAAACCCGATTACCCCCAGGCGATGAGCCTGCTTCAACAGGCCCTGAAGCACGACCCCGAAAACGCGTTCATTCATCGACTGATGGGTTTCGCACTGGCTGGCGACGGACAGCGGGAAAAGGCGAAGAAGTATCTCAACAAGGCACTTGCCCAGGCGGATGACGACCTTGAGTCGCATCTGCTGCTTGGCGAACTGTACTCAGCAGATGGTGAATTCGACGAGGCGATCAGCAGCTTCGGTCCCGCCCTTGCCTGCACCGACGCCCGCGACGATGTCGAGCTCTGTGCCGAAGCCCATCTGAGATTGGGCGAAACGCTGGAAAACCAGGGTTATCTCACCGCAGCCGCCCAGTGCTTTGAAGACCTGTGGAATCTGCTTGATGAGTCCGGGCAGATGGAGGCGAAACGATCGGCAGTTCGCACGCTGCTGCTCAAACCATCTGAATTGATCGCCTTGCAGGGGTCCATTCAGCACCGTCTGGGCAACCACCAAAAGGCCTGCGAATATTTTTACAGGGCATACGAACTCGATCGCTCCAACTCCGACACCGCCTCCGGGCTCATACAGGCACTGATAGAAATCGACAGGTTCGACCTTTGCGAAGAACTGCTCGGCGAGATGCTCATCAACCCTCATCATACCCAGCAGGCGGCGGATCTTGTCTCGGCTGTAACATTCGGACGCCCCAACAGCGTCATGCGGATCTGGCAGGTGGTACACGAAAACAACCCTCGCCAGAGCCAGCAGATAGGCCTGTTTTTGGCGCACGTCGCCGAGGGCATGGGCGACCGTGACCAGGCGGAAGCACTGTTCATATCGCTGATTCAAAAAGACTCTACGTCGGCGATGGTGACGTCAGCGGCAGGGGCGTTCTTCGCAAGACACGGAAAAATCGTCGAGTGCCTCGAATTGTTCCGCTCGGGCGTGGCGAATGACGAGCAGGCTGCCCCCGCAGCCGTCGCAGGTGTGATGAAACTCATACCCGCATTGTCCAAGGACCCGACCAGCTATCTGTCGCAACTTGACAAACCCCACGACAAGAACAACTACGCCGGCCATTATGTCGCAGCGGTGGTGTGGGCGCAACTAGGCAGGTACGAACAGGCGCAGCGCCGGCTGAAATCCGCAATCGCCGATAAGGAAGATTTTCTGCCCGCCTATGAAGGAATGTTCGATATCCACCTGAGACGCGGGCAGTTCGATCAGGCACGACGGGCAATTGAAAAGATTCGCGAACTATCCTCCGATGGTAGCGCCGATTTTGCGATGGGGCGATACCACGTGGCGGCAGGCGAACTGGACGACGCCGTTGCCGCCCTCGAACGGGCAAGGTCTGCCAATCCCGCCAACGCAAAAAACCTGCTGCTTCTCGGCGACGTCTATTTGATCAAGGGCATGACGACCGAGTCGAGACAATGCTTTGTACAGGCGCTGAGTACCGACCAACGCCCCGTCGCCATACGCAAGCTCTTCTCCTTGTTGGTCGCAACCAAACAGTACCAGGAGGCCCAGCAGACACTCAGAACGCTGCAATCGATGGGCGAACTCGACGAAGATGAGGTTGCCCTGATGCAGGCAGAGCTTCAGCTCGGCATGGGAAAGCCCTCCCAGGCCCTCGAGATCCTGGAAAAAATTTCACCCACCCAAGATGATCCCAGCGTGTACCTCATGTCGCTACGGGCACGGATGGGCGCATACAAGGGAATGGTTCCAAAAAAGCTGTACGACGAGGCCATGCGGGAGCTTGTGCGGATTGTGCATCTTGAACCGACCAACATAGATGCGCATCGGGTGCTCGGCGCGTTGGAGTATCAGGCAAGAAATTTCGAGTCAGCGGCCAAACACTTCAGGTTTCTGGCGGATCATGCGGGCAACCAGTCGGAGATCAGGCTGTTACTGGCCGATACCCTCATAAGGGCGGGCAAGAAACTCCAGGCCATTGAAGTACTTCAAACCGCAAAGGCCAAGGACCCGTCAGCCAACGTGGAAGTGTCGCTGATTGCGCTTCTGCAAGAAACCGACCAGTACGAAGAGGCAATCGAAGTCGCCACCCAGGCGAAAGAGTCCGAGGGGGACAAGGGGCAACTGTGGAGGGGGCGATTGATCAGAATCCTCGCAGAGGCAGGGGAGTTTCAAAAGGCATTGGCCGAACTTGATGAATGGGCAAATGCCGCACAGGACAAGCCGCTGGAAAACATCATCATAGGTCAACGCGTTGTTATGCTGGTGCGGGCGGGCCAGTGGGACGAGGCAGTGAAGTACGCCCGCGAGCAGATCGCCGAGGCCCAGGATCCCGCCCCTGTGGAAGAGTTCATCATCTGGAATCTTACGCAGGCCGAGAAAGGCGATTACGCACTGAAACTTCTGGACGAGTGGGCAGCCAGACCGGGGGAAGACAACACGATTCGCCTTGGACTTATGGCAATAGACGCACTGGTGAGCCTGCAAAAATTCGATGAAGCACTCGCTCGCATCGAGGAACTTCAAAAGATCGATCAGTGGCATAGCGACCTGATTAACAACAAGCTGGTTATCCTCTGGATGACGGAACAAGTGAATCAGGCGGATGAACTTGCAAACCAGTGGCTGGAGCATGCCCAGGAGAACGAGTCCCAAGAAGATGCGCTACTCGCCAGACGCGCTATCGTCCGTACGCTGGCGCTCGGGCAACAGTACGCCACCGCCATCGAGCACGCCGACAAATACCTGAAGACCCATCCCGATGACATTGAACTGCTATCGCTCAAGGCCACAGCATATGAAAGGATGGGACACAGAAATAAAAGCATTGAGATACTTGAAGGCATAATCAAGGTCGACGACTTTGATACTCTCATGCTCAACAACGTCGCGTACATGTATTCGTTGGAGGGCACTAACCTCGGCCGCGCCGAACAACTGGTGCGAACCGCCCTGAAACGCGGGCTGCAAATGGCCCATCTGGATACCCTCGCGTGGATATTGTACAAACAGGGAAGGATCTCGGAGTCTGCTGCCATATTTGACAGGATGGTGGATGAGCCTGACGATCCTGAAATGGTCGGGCTTCTGTTCGACCACGCCGGAGACGTATTCTATCGGCTCGGCTGGATCGACCGGGCGAAAGACCTCTGGCAAAAGGCGCTCGAGACGTCCCGCGCCGCGGAAAACCCCGACGATGACGACAGGCAGGTGCTTGAGCACACGCCGCTTAAATTGAAGGCTCTTGAAGAGGACGCCGTGCCCGCGGTATCTCCTCTTGGAGTGGATGTCAAAGAACCGTTGTAAACAGTCTTTTTTTACGGAGAGCAAATGGCTGGTCATTCTCATTGGGCGAAGGTCAAACGTGCAAAGGCGAGCGTAGACGCCAAGAGAGGTCAACTCTGGAGCAAACTGTCGCGGAGAATCATTGTCGCCGCCAAGGGCGGTGGCAATCCCGACGACAATCTGTCGCTTCGGTATGCAATCGACGAAGCACGGGCCGCGAACATGCCTAATGACACGATCGAACGCGCCATCAAAAAAGGTACCGGGGAACTGGGCGGACAAGCCTACGAAACCGTCATGTACGAAGGTTTCGGACCTGGCGGAGTTGCCATGCTCGTTGAATGCCTCACAAACAACCGATCTCGCACTGCCCCCGAACTGCGAACCATATTCGACCGCAGGGGCGGACAACTCGGCGGGGCCAACTCCGTCGCATGGATGTTCGAACCAAAGGGAGTTTTCATTATCGCAAGCGACGCAATCGACGAAGATTCGCTGATGGAAATAGCCCTCGAAGCCGGGGCGCAGGATATCCAGACACAGGAGGGCGTCTTCGAAGTCACATGCGAAGTGCCACAATACAACGCGGTGAAAGAGACGCTCCAGGCGAAGAATGTTCCCACGCTGTCAGCCCGCCTGACAATGGTTCCAACCACGACCGTGCAGGTTGAAGGAGACGTGGCGAGACACGTTCTCGGGCTCGTCGACGCGCTCGAAGAAAACGACGACGTGCAAAACGTTTACGCCAACTACGAGATGCCCGATGACATACTCGAAGAACAATAGCGCCGCCCCGCAATCTTGATCATTCGAACAGGCCGGATTCATCACCGGGTACGTACTTGATCTTCAGGTGGTTGAACGCCTTGATCGTCGCCACGCGCCCGCGACGGGTTCTGGCAAGCAGACCGACCTGAAGCAGGAAGGGCTCCACTACGTCAACGAGTGTGTCCGTCTCTTCGCCAAGGGTGGCTGCGACAGCTTCTATTCCCACCGGGCCGCCCTTGTAAATGTCGATGATGGTGCGAAGGAACCGCCTGTCAAGATCGTCAAGCCCCACGTGGTCGATGCCCTCGAGCCCCAACGCCGCGTCAATCACATCCGGCGTAAGCCTGCCGTCAGCCTTGACCTGCGCGTAGTCGCGACA
The DNA here is from genome assembly GCA_964632015.1 of uncultured Planctomycetaceae bacterium. Lineage (GTDB taxonomy): Bacteria > Planctomycetota > Phycisphaerae > SM23-33 > SM23-33 > JAAYCO01. The sequence goes on along the minus strand of CAZWAT010000082.1, from coordinate 1,153 downwards.
GCGACGGATAAGGCGATTGGCGATTCTGGGTGTACCGCGAGCACGACCCGCGAGCATCTCAAGCGAGCCGGGGGTCGCCTCGATCTTGAGCATCGCCGCCGACATCCTCAGCCGTTCCAGCAGGTCGTCTTCGCACCAGAAATCAAGATGGTGTACAATCCCGAACCGCGTACGCAGCGGGGGCGTCAACAACCCAGACCGCGTGGTGGCTCCGATAAGCGTGAAGGGTTTTAATGGCAGATTGATGGTCCTGCTATGCATGCCGCTGTCCACGATGAAGTCGACCTTGTAATCCTCCATCGCGGGGTAAACGTACTCCTCGACGCTGGAGGGCAGCCGGTGAATCTCGTCTATGAACAGCACGTCGCAGTCGTCAAGATTGGTCAACAGGCCTATCAGGTCGCTGGGCCTGCTCAACGCCGGGCCTGATGTCACCTTCAGCGACGTGCCCATCTCGTGGGCGATCACATACGCCAGCGTCGTCTTGCCCAATCCCGGCGGGCCATGAAGCAGAACGTGCTCCATTGGCTCGCTCCTACCCTTCGCTGCCGAGATGGATATCCGCAGCTTTTCAAGTAGCTCCCCCATACCAATGCATTCATCAAGCCTCGCCGGCCTCATCGAAATATTGAACGACTCGTCCTCAGGACCGTTGCTGATGGTGGAGATGATCTTCTCTCTGGCCATTGTAAATCCGTTCTATTTTCCCACCGACCTGAGCCGGTACGCGTGTTTTAGAATCTCCTCGGGGCATTCCAGTTCGGGCGAAACTGACATCACCCGCTCGACCAGCGCCACCGCGTCGCCACGACGTTCGCCAAGCTGAACAAGCACAGACACTGTCTCTTGAGCGGCGTTTGGCAACTGGGTCTGGGTCTGTTCGAGATCCGCCGAACCAACGAACGGGGCGATCTTGTCGTGCAACTCGAGGATGATCTGCTCGGCGGTGCGCTTTCCTATCTCGGGAAGCTTCACCAGCATTCGGGCGTCCTTGGCCGCTATCGCACTCGCCAGCTCAGACACGGGAACCACCAGGGCACGCAAAGCCTTGCGAAACCCGATACCCTTCACCCCGGTAAAAATCCTGAAAAAAGCCCGATCGGCATCTGACACAAAACCGATCAGCCTGGGCGTCTGGACACCGTGAGACGGA
>CAZWAT010000081.1:0-11621 GCA_964632015.1 uncultured Planctomycetaceae bacterium | reverse complement strand
AGGCGGCTGACTGGTGGGAGCGCTTTCCCATCGCCGGGACCCGCGTCGTCTCCTGGAAGGACGCCATGGGGCTGGGCCAGATCGTCACGCTGGAAGTGCCCCCGCACCTGCTGGGGCTGGTGCTTGTGTCGGTGTGGATATCTCTTCAGGCAGGTCCGGTGAGGGTGTCGCTACGCGAGCTTGACACCAGCATTGGCGAGCTTCGTCTGGCGAGAATTCTCACAGGCCTGGCGGTAGGGGCGGGGCTTTCGGTGGCGGGCGCGATATTTCAGGCGATTCTTCGCAACCCACTCGCCGAACCTTACGTGCTTGGCGTGTCGTCCGGCGCCGGTGTTGCCGCCGCTGTCGCCATTGTAATGAACCTGGTGGTTTTCGGAGTCTGGACGTTGCCTGTCATGGCATTTATCGGGGCGATGGCGACCATTCTGCTGGTGCTGGGCATCGCCCGCGGCGCGGGAGGGGCAATTCCCATACAGACCCTGCTGCTTGCGGGAGTGGTTGTCGGTTCGGTGCTCGGAAGCGTGTTGATGTTTCTGGTGAACGTCAGCCCAACCGAAAAGCTACCCACTGTGCTGTGGTGGTTGATGGGCAGCCTGCAGGTGTTCGACTGGCGGCTGCTGCATGTGGTGGGGGGCGTCATTGCATTGGGCGTTGCTGGTGCCTGGTTTCTAAGCAAAGATATGAACGTGCTGAGCATGGGCGAAGAACCCGCAGCACACCTGGGCCTGCACGTTGAGGGAACCAAGATTGTGCTTCTGGCGATTGCGTCGCTCATGACCGGCTCGGCGGTGGCGGCATGCGGGCTTATAGGATTCGTCGGCCTGATCGTGCCCCATGCCGTCAGGCTCACGCTGGGTCCCGATCATCGCAGACTCATACCTTCGAGCGCGCTGTGCGGTGCGGCATTCGTAATACTTGCCGACTCGACTGCAAGAAGCATTTTCAAACAGGAAATTCCAATCGGGGCAGTCACCGCGTTTATGGGCGGGCCGTTCTTTCTGGTTCTTCTGAAACGCGGTCAGATGCGAGGGGGACAGTAGTGATCAACGTCAAGAATGTTGACGCTGGGTACAAGGGACATCCCGTTCTGCACGATGTCAGCCTGCATGTCGCCCAGGAAAAATTCATCGGCCTGATCGGCCCCAACGGGTGCGGCAAGACGACGCTGCTGCGGGTCATTAGCGGAGTGCTTGAACCCACCAGCGGCAGTGTTCTTCTGGAAGGCAAAGACGTAAGGGCTATGTCTCGTCGAAGACTTGGTCAGAACCTTGCCGTGTTGCTTCAGGATGTCAACGTCGACATGGCCTTCACCGTTCACCAGATCGCGTCGATGGGGCGCTGGCCGCACCTGTCGAGGCTTGGGTTCGAAACGCGAAGGGACAGGGAAATTGTCCTCGACGCGCTTCGCACCGCGGACATCACCCACCTGCGGGACAAACCCATTACCTCCATCAGTGGTGGCGAACGACAGCGCGCGTTCTTTGCGATGTGCCTCGCCCAGCAGCCAAGGGCCCTTCTGCTCGACGAGCCGTTGAGCCATCTTGATATCGGGCATCAGCTTTCGATGTTGTCGCTTATCCGTCAGCTCAACCGCGCCGAAGGAATGACGGTGCTTGCGGTCTTTCACGATCTCAACATTGCTGCGGAGTTCTGCGACGAGCTTGCGGTGCTTCACGAAGGGCGGGTCGAGGCAGTTGGCCCCGCCGCCAATGTCATCACGCCGGGCATGCTTACGAAGGTCTACCAGACTCCGCTGGAGGTGGGGACTAATCCTCTTTCGGGCAGGCCCCAGGTGCTTATCTGTGCCGATGAGGGGCTCAGGACGAAATCGCTGAGCCCCACCAAAGACCCGCAATAGCTTCACCTGGACGCTGTTGGTGGCGACACGCCGACCACAAACATTATCCCCGCGTTGACTTGCCCCCCGTCGTTTCGGACAATGCAACAATGGCACAAGCCCAGCCGACACAACTTGTGAAGCTTATCTGCGGAATGATATCCGCCGACGAATCGTTGTTTGACGAGGCCCGTGAGTATCTCGAAGCCAGGTTAGGCCCATGCGACATCGTCAGCCCTACCTACGCCTTCGACTTCACGCACTACTACGACGACGAGATGGGCAACGGGTTGCTGCGGCGTTTTGTCGGGTTCGCCAATCTGGTCGATCCGTCCGTGCTGGCGTCCGCGAAGGTTTTCACCAACGAGGTCGAAGCGATCTTTTCTGCTCGGCCCGGTCCCGTCTGCAGGCCGATCAACCTTGACGTGGGTTACGTAGAAATGGCAAAACTGGTGCTGGCGAGCATGAAGAATTTCTCGCACCGCGTCTATCTTGGCCAGGGCGTCTATGCAGAAGTGACGCTTACGTGGCACAAGAAAGGCTGGCGGGCGCACGAGTGGACTTTTCCTGATTATGCCTCGGGTCGCTATCGAGACTTTCTTGATGAAGCGCGCCTGAGCCTGGTGTCGAAGCTCGACTAGAGGTGACAAAGTGATTTGGTGGGCGGCATTGGCTGCGACGTTAACCGCGTTGTTCATTTCGGCGCTGGCGACCCCTGTGGTTCGCCGGCTTGCGGTGAAGTTCAACATGGTCGATATACCGGCCAGGCATAAGACCCATGCCCGTCCGGTGCCCCTGCTTGGCGGCTTGGCGGTGTTTACTGGATTCGTGCTTCCGACGTTGCTGGTTATCGCGGCGGTGAGTTACTGGGCGCGTGTAGGCGTGCCGGGCTGGTTGGAGTCTATTCCATCTCTCGCGGTGCATGTTCCCGGCGCGGCGTCGATGGCGCCATGGGCTTTGTGGATACTCGCCGGCGCGGGCGTGCTTCACTTGATGGGACTGGTTGATGACCGCAGGGCGTTGGGGCCGTGGACGAAGCTCCTCGTGCAGTTGGTTGTATGCTCGGCGGTGGTTGCGCTTGTGCCCCGCGTGCGGGTTCTGACGGTTCTGGACGACGTCATGGGTTTGCCTGCCAGCGCGATGGTCACGGTGGTCTGGCTGGTGGTGATAACCAACGCGTTCAATTTTCTCGACAACATGGATGGCCTCTCGGCGGGAGTGGCGATGTTGGTGACCGCGGCGCTGCTTGGGGCCGCTCTCAGAGTTCAGCCGCCGCAACTGTTCGTCGCCGGCTGGTTATGCCTGATGCTTGGTTCGCTGATAGGGTTCTTGCCGTACAACTTCTCGCCCGCGAGCATCTTCATGGGCGATTCGGGATCGCTTGTGATAGGATATCTGCTAGGCATATTAAGTTGTATAATTACATATGTGCCGCCAGGCGGGGTGCACTACCTTTATGGGGTGTTTGTGCCGATCGTCCTGATGGCGGTGCCGCTTTACGATACAGTCAGCGTGATTACACTTCGGCTCAGGGACAGAAGAAACCCGATGGTTGGAGATCGCAGGCACTTTTCGCATCGTCTTGTTCGCAGGGGCATGAAGGTTCGCACGGCTGTGCTTACCATCTACCTGTGCACCGCCGGTACGGCAATAGGCGCATCGCTGCTGCCAAGGGTTGACACCCTCGGGGCGGTCCTGATCTTTGCCCAGACCATCGCGATACTTCTCATAGTTGCCCTACTCGAAAGCGGCGACAGCAGGGTATAGTCATCGGAAGGCGGACATTGAAGACTTCTCGTAAAATCTCCCCTGGGGCGAAGGCGTTTGATGATGGCGCCAAGTCTTGCGACTCTCGCGCAGAGGTTCTGACGTGGGCATCGATGGCGTTGCTTGTGGCGGTTCTGGCGGGTCGGTGTTTCATGGCCGAGGTACCGTTCCGCCTGTCGATGATGCGGTGGAGTTTTTCGCAGGAGATGGGTTCATCCGCGTCGGCATGCGAGTTGGCTCGGGTGACATTTTCATTGCTGATATGGGTTTGCGTGGGTTTGTGGGTGACGGCGGGGGCGATTAAGCGTCGGCTTGAGGTTGGCCACGCATGGTTGTTCGTGGTGACGGCGTTGTTTGCCGCGGCTGCGGGAGCGGGCATATTTGCAGCCGGCGACAAGCGGGGGGCCATGCTCGTCGTCTTCGAACAGGTGTCGTTGATGGCGTCGGGTTTTCTGGCGGCCCAGTTGTGTACAGACCGGCGGCGACGAAACGTCGTTGTGCAGGTGCTTGTGGCGCTGGCTATTGCGATGGTGATCAAGGCGCTCTGGCAGGTGTTCGTGGAAACGCCCGATCGCATCGCTGACTTCGCTGCCAATAAGGCCCAGCGTCTGGAGGCGCTGAATTACGCACCCGGAAGCCCGCAGGCGATAGCTTTTGAAAACCGTCTTAAAAGCCCTGCGCCGTTCGGCTTCATGTGGCTGGCGAATCCGTTCGCGTCGCTCATGCTTGTGCTGGCGTGCGCGTGCCTGGGCTCGTCGGCCGATCGCCTTGGCGATGCGTTGTCGAAACTCAAGACGTGGAAACACTCCCGCGGCGAAATTCACATGCCCACGTTCGCCGCAGTCATCGCCGTGGCGGTGGCGGTGCTGGCGTGCGTGGTGTTGCTGCTGACTCGCGCACGCGGCGCGATACTTGCGGCGGTTGTTGTCGCGCTGGTTGGTGGGGTGATGTGGCGAATTCGCAAGCGACTGGTTGCCAGATGGAAGGCGTCAGTTGCGGTGGTGATCGTGGTTTTTGTGCTCGGTGCGGCGGGCATTGTCGGCTATGGGTTGCGTCATGATCGTCTGCCAAGCAAGACGATGACATACCGCTGGTTCTACTGGACGGGCTCGGCATCGATCATTCGCCAGAATCCGCTGCTGGGCGTTGGCGGGGGAAACTTCGGGCAGGAGTATCTCGCTCACCGCAGGCCCCAGGCGGAGGAAGCCGTCAAGATGCCCCACAATCTTTTCGCCAGCAACATTGCCCAGTTCGGTCTGCTTGGGGGCTTGCCGTATCTGTTGGCCGTGTTCGGCGTGGTGGTGCTCGCGTGCAGGCCCGCGCGTGCCGAAACCCTGTTGCCCGAGCGGTCAGAGCGATCTTCCGCGCGGTGGATGTTCGCAGCGGGTGCGGGCGTCCTGCTGTCTCGTCTGTTCTTCAGCGAGTGGGATGGCAAAATGCCGCTGCTGCTGTTTGACGTGATCGTACCCTTAGCCGTGTTTGCGTGCGCCATGCCGCTTGCGCGATGGGCCGTCAATGACTGCACGGGTTCGGTAACGCGGTTTGTCCTGCTCTGTGGGCTCGTGGCGTTTGTGCTGCACAACATGGTTGAAGATTCTCTATCATTCGGCGCACCTGCCATGGTGTTCTGGGTCGCCGCTGGCGCGTGCCTGGCAACCACTGCGACAAGGTTCAAGCTGGCGCCGCCTCGACCCGCGAGCATGGTTCTTGTGGGCATGATTGTGCTGGGTGGATTTGCCTTCATGTGGTGGCCGGTGTTTGCGCGAACCAGGCACGCCAGTGAGGCCAGGCGGCATTTTGTGGCGAAAAGGTTCGACCTTGCGATGATCCACGCCCGCGAGGCTGCCCAGGCGGACAAGCTCGACAGCTTTGCCCCCGCTGACCTGGCGACGTTGATGGCGTCGATAAGGGGCAACGATGACTCGAACCTGCGCAGGGCATACTTTTGGGCCCAAGAGGCAATCGCCCGCAACGGGCGAATCCCGTCCCATCACCAATCCGCGTTCAGAATAGCGGCCGCCCTGGGGATGCTACTCGGTGGGGACTGGATCGATAAGGCCATTGAACACGCCGACGAAGCGATAAAGCGTGATCCGATGAATCATCGATTTCGTATCGAGTTGGCAAGGTCGCAGCTTCAGGCTGGGATGTTTGACCAGGCGAGAAACAACGTGCTGCACGCGCGAATGGTAAACGAGGCGTTGCTTGAAATGTCGCGGATCTATCCGCCTCCGAGTGTGGAGCTTCTGAACCCCGATGAACTTGCCGAACTCGAACAGATCGAGCGGCGATTGAACAGCCCCCGCGAGCGACAATAAATTACTGTTGTTCGTTCAGAAAGTCTTGATAGAGTAATCGCCCGTTGTTAGCGTGACTGCTGAATGGAGAAGCTCATAGCGAATAACAGTCTAAGTATGATGAGATAGTGCGTAATATGTGCTGGCGTGTCGGCGGGTTTTGATGCGTTACCGCTGGACGTCGTTGGACGTTATAGTAGCATGATTGGCGTATTGTCGATCAGGTGGTACGGGTCGATTTTATAAGGTCGCGCGATTCCAGGAAGATCGCGCTGGGCATAAATAGTCAGCAGGTTTATCACAGGAAAGATCCAAGGAGAGGCATGGCATGGCGTCAAGAGAAGATGAGTTCGAGCCGGCCGGTGCAGAGGAGTATTCGGATTTCGTCCCGGCGGTTTTCGCACGCAACGTCGACGAGGCGGAGGAGTATCGCGAGCTTCTGAACGATCACGACATTCCCGCCATGGTCGGAAATTTGGATGACGACGAAAACACCCCTCGGCGCGGAATGACCAGGGGGGTTCCCGTCCTGGTACCCGAGGTGCTTCTAGACGAAGCCAGCGAAATCATTGCCGAGCTCGAAGAAGAAGAGGACGAATTCGACGAGGAAGACGTCGACGGCGATGAAATCGATGACGATGAGAACGAGGATCTCTTCGACGACGAGGATGAAGAAGATATCGATCTTCTCGACGACGAAGAAGAGCAAGAGGAAGAGGAACAGGACGAAGAAGAGGAATTCTGATCTATCGTCGCTGGACAGTCGCAATATGCTTCATCCCTACGGGCTTTTTTGCCGATAGATCTGAAGGGATCATTGTCACGGAGAGCATTCATGGATGAGCAACAGACTTCGTCTGGACCCGATGGGGATGCGCCCCAGCGGGTCGAAAGAGGGCCCGACAGGCGATCTGATGATCGCAGGTCGGTTGTGGATCGTCGAAGCGGGTTCGATAGAAGACGCGGACCAGGACGGCGACGGAGCGACGATAGACGCGCCGCCGAAGAAGGCGAAATGACCGACGAGCAGTTCGCCTTCATCCAGGCGGTCAACGAATACAAGGCGGTGAACAGAAAACCCTTCCCCACGTGGACGGAAATTCTGGACGTCATAAAGGCCTTGGGTTACCGAAAGGTTGCCGAACCCAGCGATATCGAATAGAATAGTACATTGCGAGGCACTGACCATGCTGCCATTACAAGACATCAGCATAGCGGTTCAAGTGGCCCTGGTGGCCGTGCCTGTTGCGACGTACTTCCTTGTCCTGGGGCTACTTAACAGCAGGGCTCACCCCCAGTTGCTGTCTGGAGGCCTGGATTTCGCAATGCTTATCCTGGCCCTGGCGCCGCTTGTGGGCGCGCCGGCGTTGATGTATTTCGGGGGTTCAATCTACTCTTTAGTGGCGATTGTCAGCATTGGCGCCGTTATCATCGCCGTTCTCGCTCCCCGTAAAACCTGGGTGATTTACAACCTTTCCGGCCAGCAGGGTCCCGAGATAGTCTACGATGCCCTGCGGGATCTGGGCATTAAATGCACCATCGAGCGGGGTGTGATCGATATTCCATCAAGGGGCAAGGTGTACGTGAGCAGCTTCTCGCCGCTTCGCAATGTCACTGTTCGAGTCAAGTGCGATGACGACCTTTACGCCCAATTGGGACATTCGCTGGGGGCGCGACTGGCCGAAATCACTGCGCAGACAAGCAATATGGCGATGTCGCTGCTGCTGGTGGCGACGGCGATGATGGTGGCGCCGCTTTCGCTCGTCGCCCATCGCGTTCCGGAAATCGTCCGCATCATCGGCGATTTGCTGCCATAATCGGCCTCATAAAAACACCTCCCAAGTCGTCAAAATGCACTTGAAATACGTACAAAGAAGTGTAGACTGAATCGCTTGTCATTTGAGGATCAGGTGCAATATGAAAGACAAGATTCACCCGGAGTACGAAGAGATAGAGGTTACCTGTGCGTGCGGAAACTCGTTCACGACCAGGTCTACCTTTGCCAAGCCCATGCATGTGGACATCTGCGGCGCGTGCCACCCGTTCTATACAGGTAAGCAGAAGTTTGTCGACGCGGCGGGCAGGGTCGAGAAATTCCAGAAGAAGTTCGGCGGAGATTACTTCAAAAAATCCACCAAGAAGTAGATACGCTATTTCCATACGCCGGCGCTGTCAAAACCATTGCGCCGGCGTTTTTGTGTCCACACCGCATTTGATGACTTAATGAGCCAGCAAGACACACTCACCATGAAGCTCGATGAACTGGATCGACGCTACGATCAGATATCCGAGCAGATGCAGGACCCTTCAACAGCCTCCGACAGGGACAGAATCGTCGCGCTGTCGAAGGAGCATGCTCGTCTCGATGGGCTGGTTTGTAAATATCGTGTCTTTAAGAAGTTGCATGACCAATGGCAGCAGGCGCGGGCGATTATCGACGACCCGGCGACAGAACGCGATCTCAAGGAACTTGCCGAGATGGAGGTGCACGAGCTCAAATCGGCCGCTGGTGATGCAATGGAAGAAGTCAAGGGTATGCTGGTTATGAGCGACGACATGAGTATTCGCTCGATCATGCTTGAGGTTCGTGCGGGGACCGGCGGCGAAGAGGCGGCGTTGTTCGCGCGAGACCTGGTCGACATGTACCGGCATTACGCCGAGCGACAGGGGTGGTCGTTCGAGATGCTTTCCGCAAGCGGTACCGACATGGGGGGCTTCCGCGAGGCGGTCATAAACATCAAGGGTGAAGGTTGTTGGAGCCGACTCGGTTACGAGGGCGGCGGACATCGCGTTCAGCGGGTTCCCGTGACCGAGGCCCAGGGACGTGTTCATACCTCCGCCGCGACCGTGGCCGTGCTGCCCGAGCCCGAAGAAATAGAAGTGGATATCAACTGGGAAAAGGACGTCCTCGAACACACCAGCAGGGCGGGCGGGCCTGGAGGTCAGAACGTCAACAAGGTCGAGTCTGCAATCAAGCTCGAACACATACCGACGGGAATCACTGTCTCGATGAGGGACGAGAAAAGCCAGCATAAAAACCGCGCAAAGGCACGTAGGGTAATGGCAGCGAGGGTCTACGAGCACTTCCAGAGCCAAAAGGCAGCCGAGGAGGCCCAGGCTCGAAAGGCGATGATCGGATCGGGCGATCGCTCGCAGAGAATCAGAACTTACAACTTCCCCCAGAACCGATGCACAGACCATCGACTCAAGGGCGAAGGTCAGGAAGGCGCCAACTTCAACCTCGAAGGAATCATCAGCGGCGATATGGACGAGCTTATCGACGCCCTTGTTGCACGCGACAAGGCCCAACGCCTTGCCAACATTTGAACCAAGGCCCGACGCTACAAAGCCGACGCGATATGCTTTATCACGAAGTTGAACTGGGATCCATCGAACTTGAGCTCAACGGAATCCCCAACCTTCTTGCCCATGATGTCCTGTGCCAGGCGGGTCATGTAGCTGTAGATGTTCTTCGAGAGGTCGATTTCCCACGGACCAAGGAACGTCAGCACGAGTTCGCTTCCGTCTTCAGGGCGTTCGACGGTGACCTTGCTTCCGACGCCGACATAATCTGTTGGAACGTCGCTGGGATGGATCACTTTCGCCCTTGAAAGCTCATCCTGCATCTTTGCCGCCCTTGACTGAAGCATGTCTCGCTCTTCAAGGGCGAACTTCCATTCACTGTTCTCACTCAGGTCGCCATGCTCCGCAGCCTCGCCGATGGCGCGAGCGTTTTCGAGCATTTTGACCTCGGTAAGCTCCTTGAACTGGGCCTCCTGGCGGTGCAGCGCCTCCTCGGTTGTCCAGATGACGTTTTCGTCCTTCCAGGGCTCGACCTGCTGGCGGGTGAAGAATAACGCTGGAAAAGTCTCGCGAAGCAGGCCCAGGCATCTCTCGGTGGCGGATTCCGCCAGCCCGTAAAGACGCTCGATCTGGCGTTTTACGGTGTCGCCAACCGCTTCGTCCATCTGACCAAGGGCCTCGCGGAATGCGGCAAAATCAACCGCCGAAATCGCCGAGCGGATCTTCTGGTACATGTCCTTCCTGGTGGCGTTGTCGCCTTCCCACTCGTGGTCAAGCTCCTGCACAAGTTTCAGCAACCTGCCCAGCAGTTCCACCTTCGGGGGAATGCAGGCGGGTCTGTGTGCGGGCCCACGCCACAACCAGAGGAACAGGTCGAGATACCTGACAGGCTCGGCTGTGGATTTGCCAACTGCCTGTTCCACCGCCTCGTCCTGTCCCAGGGCTATCAGCCTTGAATGCACCTCGTCAAGCTGGCTGGTCGGAGCAAGATAAAGCAGCGCCTCGAGCCTTTGGGCTGCGTCGGCACGGTGCTCCAACGCGTCCAGTGCTCGTGGCCAAAGAGGCGGTTCGGGCACCGCGGCGATAATGTGTTCGGGCTCTTGTGCGATCAGCATTGCCTCGCTGGGCGAAGGATGCTCGACAGTAGTTTTCAGCCCCGCCGCGGACGCCGACTGCAATGCGAGGGCGGCAAGGAACGCGTCGGCGGGTCTGCGGGAAAGATACCGCGTCGCCTGATCCGCAAGAGAAGCAAGAATCTTACCTGCGAAGTCGTCCCTCGGGCTTATCTTGCGGGCACGGCACTCACGAAGATACTGCCCAAGCAGCACATGGAAGTCCAGCGGGGTTCTGGCGTCCTCCAATGCGGGGGCAAGCTCGTCCTCAAGGGTCAGACCCTCGGGATGATAGTTGACGATGATGGGGTTGCGACCCTCAAGCGACAGGTTCGAACATCTCTTCGCTGCCGTTCTTGCCCTGCCCCACCAACTGCTCCATGACTTGGCGTCTAGGAAGTTGGGAACGAGGAATTCCTTGAGATCATTGGAGTCGATCGACCCGCCGCGACTCATACAGATGCCCACCAAAACCCCTGCGGGATCTTGCTTGAGCCTCTGTGCGACATCCTTTGGGTGGCAATGGCCCAGAACGCGGAAATCGCGCTCGTCGAGCGGCTCGTATAGATCGGCGAACGCCTTGGGATCAAGCAGATGCGATTTGCCTGAGCTGTCGACCAGCTCGAACTGCTCCATGATGGGGTCGAACCGCACGAGCTTCATTACCTGCCCCTCGTATCGATTCACCAGGTACGTGCCGGGCTCTGCCACGAGGCACAGATCGAGCGTTCGAATGGCGCGCCGCGGGGATTGCCCGCTCAGCAGTCCCGCTGCCGAGAAGATGGCGTCGAAATGCTCATGTTTGCCATAAACCGTCTTGTACATCTCAGCCGTCAGAATGCGTATCGTGTCACTGCCGGGCACCGCCAGAAGAACCCCCTTGAGCATCGCCAGGTCGTCGGAGGGTTTAAGCTTGTCCCGTGTCTCATCCACAAGCATCTCAGCCAGCGTCTGTGCCAACTGTTCCTTCGAAGCGCCCGACAACGCCTCAAGAACCATCAGTAATTCCGAAAGGTTTGATGGCGAATATTCTTCACTGATCGCGTCCAGCCAGGCGCCCTCTATCGAGTCCCACGCACCCGCGGCGATCCGGTCTTTCATCTGCTTTGCGTCCATATGACCCTCAAATGTTGAGAATATCGCATCTTCGCATCCAGCATCCCCAAAGTCGAGCCTTTTTGACCCACCACACCGCTTTGCCCGCCAGGGAGAGTGGAACACGGAAGCAGTAAAACAGTAAAAGCAACGGAGAATCCCGGTGTGGGGAACAGGATTCGGAGTGCAACGCCCTGGGCTGGCATATCG
>CAZWAT010000080.1:0-11634 GCA_964632015.1 uncultured Planctomycetaceae bacterium | reverse complement strand
CCGACTCCATCAAAAAATCGATCACGGTGTTCACATCATAATCCTTTTCACCCGCCTTCTGTGTGCGGGCAGAACAACGTCTCGCCACAGGATAACCCTGGCGACGAAGAGACAAAGGACAATCCCAAGGTGCTGTTGGAAACCAACATGGGGGACATCCTCATCGAGCTGTACCCGGACAAAGCGCCGATCACCGTCGAGAACTTTCTCAAATACGTTGATTCTAAACACTATGACGGCACGATCTTTCACCGGGTTATCAAGGGATTCATGATTCAAGGTGGTGGGTACACCGAAGATGGCAGGCCCAAGGAGACGAACCCGCCCATAAAGAACGAGGCCGACAACGGGCTCAAGAACAAGCGCGGAACTCTTGCAATGGCGCGTACAGGCGAGATCAACAGCGCGACCGCACAGTTCTTTATCAACACGGTCGACAACGCGTTTCTGGATCATGGTACCAGGGATTTCGGCTATGCGGTGTTTGGCGAGGTTGTCGATGGCATGGACACCGTTGACAAGATCGAGGCGGTTCAGACCGGCCAGGGTGATCAACCCGTCAAGACAGTGGTCATCAAGAAGGCGACCAGAAAGTAACCAAATACTGACATGGAACGCTGTGCATATGACATCTCGCTTGGGTTGGGTGACCACGTTCAGTGGCCCGGAGACTGTGCTTATTCCACCCGATCCCGCATGTCGTTGGGCTGCAACGATCAGTCGAACGTCAGCGATATCCAGCTAAGCGCGCATGCGGGTACGCACGTCGAAGCGCCCGCGCACATGATTGCCGGCGGGATGACTATCGATCAGTTCGGAATAGAGCGTTTCATAATACCGGCGTATGTGGTGGATGTGGGTGATGCCGAGGTTATCGACGTCACCCGCATCCAGCATGCGCAGGTCGCTTCGGGCGAGGCGATTCTGTTCAAGACGCGCAACTCTACCACGGGCTTGATAAGGGACCGCGAATTCAAGCCTGGTTTTGTGCACCTTGCGGAGGCCTCTGCCCGATGGTGCGTGCAGAAGGGTCTTTCGCTGGTGGGGGTCGATTATCTGAGCGTTGACTCGGGCGAATGCGAAGAATGCCCCGTTCACCACATCCTTTTGAGGGCGGGAACGTTGATTCTCGAGGCTGTGGATCTTTCGGCGGTTCCTGAGGGTAGATATATGCTCTGGGCTGTGCCGCTGAAGCTCAGGGGTTGTGAGGCATCTCCTGTGCGTGCGGTGCTGGTGGATCAGTTCTAATCACATGATCGGCTGCGGGGGATCAGCGGCGAGTTTCATGTATGCTTCCTTGCAGTAACGGTCTGTCATTCCCGCAATGAAGTCGCACACGATCCGCTCGAGGGGTGTGTGTTTGGTTCTCTTGAAATACCGCTGTGGCAGCAGTTGCGGATTGTTGATGTAGGCATTGAAAAGGGTTTTTATCATCTCTCTTCCCTGGGCGTCCTTGGGCTTCGCCGCGGGAGATAGATAGACATTGTGAAGCAGGAAATCCTGCATCTCCCGCAGCGCCTTTGCGATAGGGTCGCCGAGACTCACGAGTGCTTTGCCTGCGTTAGTTACGTCATCGAGAGTGGCGACCTTTGCGGAGTCAATGTTGGCGGTTGTGGTGGATATCAGATCATCCACCAATATCGAAACGACCGCCTTGCAAGCTCTAATCTGCTTATGAATTTCCCTTGCTTCTGGGGCGAGGCTTCGGGCTTGCTCCCAGGCGAGTTTCCATAGTTCAAGCCCGCCGAGTTGTTCTATGCTCAACCAGTTCGCGCCGAGCGAATCCTCGATATCTGCGGACGTGTAGGCTATTTCATCCGCTAGATCGACGACCTGTCCCTCAAGTGGTGGCTGGAATGATTGGTGGAACTCGTCACTAATGGGTTCATCAAATCGGCTGCGATGAAGCGCGATGCACTGTCGCACCCTGAAGGTGAGGTTGAGCCCGCGGAACGCCGGGTAGGGGTGTTCGAGATAATCCACCACCCGCAGCGACTGGCGGTTATGCTCGAAACGTCCGTGATCCTTCATCAGCTCATCCAGTGTAGCCTCTCCGCCATGTCCGAACGGTGGGTGTCCCAGATCGTGCGCCAGTGCCACCGCCTCGACAAGGTCCTCGTTGAGTCTCAGCGCCCTGGCGATGGTCCTTCCGATCTGGGCGACCTCCAGGGTGTGCGTGAGGCGTGTGCGGAAGTGGTCATGCTGGTGGGGTACAAAAACCTGCGTCTTGAAGTCAAGCCTTCGGAATGCCGAGCAGTGAATGATTCGGTCGCGGTCCCGGTGATATCGGCAGCGGTATGGGTGCTCGCTTTCGGGGTAGGCTCGCGGGCCTGACTGGTGCTCGTGTGCCGCCCACGGTGCAAGCCATATCTGCTGTATGTCCTGCCAGCATGAAACCTTTGAGGGGCCTGTCACCGTCAACTCCTGTTGGTGGTCGCTCTTGGCAGGGCGAGTCGGTCCGACGCCTCGGTCATTGCATCCCATAGTGATTCCAGCGACTGGGGTATCACCCGCACCTGGCCGAAGATGCCCATGAAGTTCGTGTCGCCCGACCACCTTGGTACGATGTGCATGTGCAGATGTCCCGGCAGTCCCGCCCCGGCGCACCGTCCGACGTTCATACCGATGTTATATCCCTGCGAATGCACCACATCCGCCAGCAGGCGCTGAAGATCGCGGACCATGCCCATCATTTCGAGCATGGTGGCGGGGGCAAGGTCTTCGAGGTCGCCTATGTGTTCATATGGCGCGACCATGCAGTGTCCGCCTGTATAGGGAAAGCGGTTCAGTACCGCCATGCAGGCGGCGCCTCTCCACAGTACCAGGTTTTCGCGGTCGTTTGAGGTGTCTTCCCGGTAGTTGCACAGGAAGCAGCCCTCATTGTCGTCGTTGAGTTCGTTGATGTACTCCGAGCGCCATGGCGCCCACAGATTTCTGCTTCGTTCGGTGCTGTCGCTCATGTGGGCAATATATCAACATGCGGAAGATCTTGCCACAAATGCGTTCTTCGAATGCTTGGAAAAACGACCTCTCGGGGTCAACCGAAATTTCTGATCTTCATCGTTCCTTTGGGGTATCGAGGCTTGCGTGTGAACGTTTTGCCCTGTTGCCTGGTTAGACGCATGCGAGAGTTGATCGCCCACCCGCTGCCTTCGAGCAGGCCGCTAAGGTCTCGACGACGGAGCTTGAGAAACGCGACGATGCATGTCGGAAGAATCACCACGACCACCGCCACAAGCACCCCTATTACTATCGCCGACCAGGGCGTCTGGGCGAGGGTTTTGGTGATATACGCAGCCGCTGATCCTAACGCCGCGGTAGCCACACCAACTCCGAACAGCATTCCCGTGGGATTCGAGCCCACCGGGGCAGGTGTCGCAGATGCATTGGGGTTGCCCACCATGTTCATCGCCGTGGAAGCCCGATCATCAAGTTTCTTCTCTGCCTGCGAAGTAATGCTTTCGATCTTTCCGGTGATCAACCTTCCCAGGCGAACGAATGGGGCGACGATGGCTTCGCAAATAGAGACGGGGTTTTCGATAATCGCGACGACCTGTGCGTCAAGTTCTCTGCCGTCCCGGCTTTTGAAAATGCCTCGCTTGCCCACACACAGATTGCCTGCCGAGCCGGATGTAACCGGTACCGCTACCTCGAATTCAAGCCCAGTCGGTCCGCTTATCGAGACGTACAGCACGTACATTGCCGCGCTTTTGGCGACAAGCATGTGAGTTTCGCGGTTTCGCACGCGTATCGCGAACGAGAACTCTCTGCCGTCCATTATCAACGTGCCCATTTCGAACATTGCCCGCTCACCGGGGTTGTACAGGTGAGGGAATGACACGAAGTTGTTCGCGAGATCGATCAGGTGCATCTGGCAAAGAATTGCGTGTTGCACCAATATCGCATCCGCCTGTTGGGGATCATCACTGACCGCCTGAACCTGATTTGCCTGCTGTGGTTGTTGATCGGCCGGCTGGGGCGCGCCAGCTACCGGCTGCGCGGGCGAGGGGATGGTCAGGGTGACATCCTGCGCCAGCACCTGTTTGGGGCAGTGGGGCTTTACCTGTTTGAGCGAAATCCCGTCCTCCGGGGCGATTCCAAGCCTGTTGGCAAGCGACTCATACGCCCCAGCGAGCTTACTACCTTCTTCTGAGGCAGTGTCAATGGTTTCAGGACGAAGCACCTTGCTTCTGTCATCTATGCCGGATACGTCGCTGAATGCCTCGAATGCCCATTGAATCGTGTCGCGCACCTCTCTGCTTGTAATCCTGCCGTTGTGGGTGTTATCCAGCCAAGCCAGAAAAGCGTTGTCGCACAACAGTTGGCTGACTGGTGCGCTTGTGGCGACCCATAGCGCCTCGCTCAGCACGAGTGAATATCTCAGGTCGGCAGCGCATTTTATTCGCTGGTGATAGCATCTACCGAAGCGGTCTAACGAGATTCGATTAGCGGTCATTGTTACGCTCCTGTCGGGGTATCATAAACCATAATCATGCTCGCGGCGGAGGTGTAATCAAGCTCAATCATTGAAAAAGCCCGCGGCCCAGGCCCCCTGTGTGAGAAAAATCGTGTGTGGTCGATTCAGCTTGGCCGCCCGAAGCCGGCCAGTTCCGCGAGGAAATCATCCCATTGTCGCTGCATATCCTCCATAGGCCCGAAGGATTTGACAAACTGGTCTCTGAGCTTCCTCGTATCGCCTCTTCCCGTCGGATACCTTCGCATGTCTTCAAAGTAAGCCATCAGCGACTCGCCATGCCGCAGGTGAAGCATTCTGAAAAGCCCCCATGCCTGCGCGTAGACGTCGTGACTGTTATGAGGGCTCTCGACGCGTGTCATGGCGACGAGGTCGTGAAGGGGAATCAGCCTGCCCGACTGGCGAATCTCCATCAGACGTTTGCTTCTTGGATTGCCTGGCTCGGTGGCGACGATAGGTAATCGGCCCGTCTCGAAGTTTGTCGCAAGCCCCTCTGTTGCCCACATGGGATAGGTCACTCCGCGCTTCTGGAGCCCCGTATTGAACGCAAGCTGGTGTGCAACCTCATGCATGACCCGCACCGCGTCGGCATGTCGCAGTGAATAGGCTTCGTCAACAGCATGCAGACCGGTTGAAGAATTCCAACCATACCCCGTGCCCGTCCGGGCCTGATCATCGCTTTTTCGAAGCATTGCAACACGATTGGTGCGTGCGGAATAGTAGGCATCGAGCCCCGTGCCCTTCATGCGGTCCGCACTCGACGCGTAGCTCCGGAACGCGTCAGCGTCGTTGAAGCAGATCCATGTCAGCGGGGCCGGGACGGGGTCAAGCTCGACATTCATGTGGGAGAAGGAACGATAAAAGTCCGCGGCGGAGCTTTCCAGAAGTTCCGCTATATGCTGTGCCCAAGCAGTATCGCCATCATATAGCAAGCGAAACCTGGGCGAGTCATGCAGCCCCAGCGGGTTGGCGACTTCGGAAATCTCGACCAGCGGTACGTGACTGTCCAAACAGAGACTGGGAGATTTGGACTCGCAGCCGGTTTCAAGCAACACCAGACACAACACCCACACCAGCAGGAAATGACTTGAACAGTGCATCTACAACACAACTAAAAACAGTTACAAAATGCCCCGACAACATCATCGGGGTTTTCATTATTATGCAAAATCAAGTCAGGTGAGACAAGGAAATGTGAACGCGGGGCTTGCCCCCAAAGCCACGACTCCGGTTGGTTGGCAGCGGGGGATAACCCTTACGCGGCGTAGCGGAAGGCAGCCGCTATGGGCGAGGCGTCAGGCATTTTGTCCTGTGTGTCCGCGTAGACGGCTGCGCCTGCGAGGTAGCTTCTGATAGCGGCGAGGTCGAGCAGGTCCTGGTCGCCGGGGAGCCTGGTTTTGTGAATGTCTGCTTGTCTTCTGATGGGGTCGAACACTCCCCATGCCTCATCCTGAAGGGAAATGAATAGCATTTCCACCCGGCCGTCGGATGCGGCTGTGACTATGGCGTCAAGCTTGTTGGAGGCAAGGGGGGTACCCGCCAGTTGCCTGTATCTGGTAATTGCCCTGTTTCGCGCATTTTCGAGTTTTGTTGACATGATGTTCATCGCCAACTCGTGAAGCTTGTGCGGTTTGTGCTGGTCGAAGTTTCCGTGGAGGTGTTGTCGTTCGAGGAACCGGTATTCGCAGATCCGTCTGAACATGCCCAGCAGGGGGTCCGCGGCTGCGATCATCAGCGGTGTGTTCTGGGAGTTCAACATAGCCTCGACGGCCACCTTGATCTGGGTGACGTATTCGGTGAGAAGGCGTTTTTCCTGTGCTTCGTCCCCGGCAGACCCTTGACCATGGAACACTGCCGACCTTGCCATCCCCGGCCCGCGGGTTGAAGTCTGTGTATGATGCTGTAATGACTTTTCAACGTCGAAGAACTTGGCGATCTCTTCGTAGCTTCGGGGCGCGCCGGGCAGATTGACCTGGCGAATGCTCCACGCATCTGCCTGAAACATGCGAATCGATGATTGGCTCAGCACAAGAAGATAAAATCGTGTGCCCATGTTCATCAGAGGAAGGAGGGGCTTTATGTGGTATCTCTCCGATACCATCACCATTTCAGGCAGCATTATGGGCAGCTTGTAAACACGTTCGTTGCTGCCATCCCAGAACAGCGCCAGGCCCGTATCCAGTTGCCTCCAGAAATCGCTATGAAGCAGATGTTCATGAATAGGGCGAAGGTAATCCCTCGCCTCGGCGGGCCTGAGTCCTCGCTCGATGAGTTGGGTCTTCGCCGAGCGAAGCAGATTCTTGAAGCGAATCGGGTTCTGCTGTACTTCCTGGCCTGCCCTGAATGCGGGCATGAACAGTGACATGCTCAAAGGCGCCAGATGCGAACCCAGATCCTCCAGTTCGGCAGCTTCAATCGGCATCATGCCGCTTCTCCTGAATTCGGCCGCATGTATGATCACGCAACCTTGATTTCTTTTACGCCTTCCCACAAACCATGGATGTTGCAGTATGCCAGCGCAAAAAGCGTACCTCCTTTGGGAACTTTCATTTTCGTTCTGCCTTCATGATGTGTGTAAGCTGGACCTTGGTTTGGGCCTGCGACCGATTCACCATGCGAGCAGAACTCGAATCTTGCTATCTGGAAGATGAATTTCTCGTCCATACCGTGGTAGTACAGATCGATCCACCTGATGTGATGCTCGGTGGTGTTTGGGTGTGCAACCGCCTTTCCAAGGGTGACCACCACGTCAAAATACTCGTCCACGGGCACGATTTCGGGGCATTCTATGATTGGAACGTGTTTTTCTTTGGTCCAGTCGGATTTTTGAATCGCCTGGTGGAATTCGGTCATCTGGGGCATGTTATCTCCTTGTTTCGTGTTTCCAATTCTAGGCAGGTGGTCAGGCGATTTCGGCCCGTGCGGGCGTATCGGTAGGTGCTGCGGTGAGATGCCAAGGCCCTGGCCGGTGTCATTGGCGTGAACACCATCGCGCGGGGCCAATTGATGCAACAGGTTTGCGTGCCTTTTATTTATCCAGCGGAACTACTTCTATCTGCCATCCTCGCGGAGGTGTGATCACAAACAACCCCTCGTCCACGGTGGAGCCCATGGTCATCTTGCTGAACGTGACGGTGATGTAGTTCTTGCTTGCGGTTTCCTCGCAGCGGATCTTGATCGGCAGATCGGTATTGCGATCGACCCACATCTCCATCCACGCAAAGTTGATGGAGTCCTTGTGCTGTGGTTTGGTCACAAGTTTGATGTAATCGGTGTCGGCGGGGTCGTTTGCGGTGGTTGCCCGCGTTGACGCTTCGAAATGTTCGAGCATGTCCTGCGTCTTCTGTCCGAAGGGCAGGGGGAATGGTCCCTTGCCAAGGCGAAGCGGCTCGATCTTCTGACCCTGCCGGGCAACCTGGTAGCGCGTGATCTTGCGAATGCGATGTTTCGCCTCGGTCAGCCACATCCCGCCGTCAAAGGCGTATTCCACCTTGTCGGCAAAGCGTCTGCCCGCTCCCTGCTGGAGGGTGTCAAAGCGAATGTAGAACCGGGACGGATAATCGGTGGTTTCTCGTTGGTATGCGACCGCGCCTTGTCTGACTTCGCGATCACCTGACAACCTCATCATCACGTCGTGAACAACGTCCGCTTGAAGGGTGACGTATTTTTCGCCTGCCGCCTCGAGCCTGTCCAGAATCTTCACTGCCGACGCGTCATGCGCAGGCTCGGTGGTGGGGCGATCGGCTGCGATGGATGTTCCATGCGTCGCGACAATCAGTGCGAACATGATGAAGAATATTCCAACTCTTTTCATGCTTCGTTCCTTATCAGGGCGGCATTCATATGTGTAAGACACTTTCGGGCGGCGATGAGTTTGAAAAATCTTGCACCTATTAGCTGGTCACTTGTTCTGACGGGCTCGTCTTCGATACCGCTGGGGCCGGTTCTCTTGTTCTTTGCAACAGGGATGCGATGGCCTTTCCAAGCACAACCGCCAGCCCCAAAGCAAGGAATATCAACGGGGCAAGCCAGTCCATGTCATGCAGCTTATACGTTACAAACGCCACAACAGAATATCTTATGAACCTGCCCATAAAGTTCGACAGGGCGAACAGCCGACGGGGGTATCCGTGCACCGCACAGACCATCCGCGATACATCCACGGGAATCTGAACGATGTTGAAAAGAAACAGTATCGCGAAAGGCCCGCGTTGGAACCAGCGCTGCGCCCACTGGCAGACGCGCGTCTGGCGTATCCGCGATATCCGCCTGTTTCTGAGCATCCATGTGAAGACGTGGTAGTCGTTGAGATTTGCGAGTGTAGACCCGGCTGCGGCAACGGCGGAGACAATGATAATCATGCTCCACATGCCATCGCCCACGCCAGCATCCCGCATGGCTGCAAGCGACACCACGGGCGCCGTAGGAAGTGGAAGAAACGTGGTGCAGATCGATAGGTACATCGCCATGAAAAGAAGCACGATGTCCTGCCCGGCCATGCCCAGGGCGTCGAGCATCGCCTGGGGATTAAGCTTCCATATCGCCTCGCCCACTGCCGAACCGAAAGCGCCGGGCGCCATGTGTCGTCCAGCCATCAGCGTCACCAGCAACACGCACCCTGCCGCAAGAAACGTTCCGTACCCGACGAACCACCGGGTGAGGGATATGCTTGGTGAATGCTGTGCGATGTCCATATCAGT
This sequence comes from uncultured Planctomycetaceae bacterium, assembly GCA_964632015.1. Taxonomy (GTDB): domain Bacteria; phylum Planctomycetota; class Phycisphaerae; order SM23-33; family SM23-33; genus JAAYCO01. The sequence goes on along the minus strand of CAZWAT010000080.1, from coordinate 2,460 downwards.
CAAGCAGTCTACCATCCTTCATCCTGATGACCCTCTGCGCGAACCGTGCCGCCTCCGAGGAATGGGTTATCATAACTATTGTCTGATTTCGCGTCTCGTTGAACGTGCGAAGCATTTCGAGCAGGTCGTTGGTGTTCTTCGAGTCGAGACTTCCGGTCGGCTCGTCAGCCAGAAGAAGCTCGGGTTGGTGCGCCAGCCCCCGAACCACCGCCACACGTTGCTGTTCACCTATGGACATTTTAGATGGTTTGCGGTCTTTAAGATGGGCAATGCCAAGCGTCTCGAACAGTTCATCCACGCGCGGCGTCATCTTGAGCCCGCGAACCTTCAGCGAGATCGCGATGTTGTCCGCCGAGGTGAGTTCGGGCAACAGGTTGAACCGCTGAAGAATGAACCCTATGCACAGGCGGCGCATCTTCAGACGCAGCGACGGGCGGTTGTCGACCCGTTGACCTGAGATGTGAATCTCGCCTTCATCAGGCGGGGTCATCAGTCCCAGCAGGTGCACAAGCGTGCTCTTTCCGCAGCCGCTTGGCCCCATGATGGCGACGAATTCTCCGCGTTTCACCGACAGATCAAGCCCTGTGAGAACATGCACTGCCGAGTCGCCCTCACCGAAGGATTTATGAAGATTGCGGGCCTCGAGTATGGCGTCCGATTTACTCATCTATGCAATTACTCCATCGTCAATGCTTCAACCATGTCTATTCTCATCGCCCGCCAGGACGGGTAGATCGCGCTGAACAGTGCCCCGGTCACCGCCGACAGCAGGGCTATGGCGATCCAATGCAAGCCAATCCGCACCGTGTACAGCGTGAACTGCTCGATGGCCCACCCGGCCAGGTAACTTGTCGCCACACCGATAACAAATCCGGCAAGCGTCATAATCAGCGACTCGGCGAGCACCTGGCGAACTACGAACGCGCTCGACGCCCCGAACGACTTGAGCAAGGCTATTCCGCGAGTCCGCTGAAGCACCATCGTATACAGCATGACGGCGATGAACAGGAACGCGATCACCAGCGCGATGACATTCACCGCATCAACGTAAGTGTACATCACGCCCCATTTCTGCTGAAGCATGTTGCGGTACTGGCTGACCTGAACGACCTCCTGGCGGGTGTCGTTGCGAATTTGCCTCGATGCCTGCTCGACATTCGCCCCCTCAACCAGGTCAACGAAAATGACCGTGCTCTTGGTAATCGAGCCCGAACCGAAAAGGAACTGCGCCACTCTGCGGGGAAGGTACACGCGGGCAAGTCCGCCTTCGGGCACTATTCCCACTATCTTCCACACATGACCGGCGGTCTGTACCTCGTCGCCCACATCCAGCTTGGCCTTGGTCGAAAGCCTGCTGTCAATCACCAACTCAAGCGCGCCCCTGGAGTACAGATCGTCCTCGTCTATCTCAAGCAGCTCGTCACCGGCATCTTCGGACAGCAACTCGTTTTCAAGCCACCTCGCGAAACTCCCGTCCTGATCAAAGAGTCTTCCCCTGGAAAGCTTCTTGCCGCCTGAAAGCATGTCCCACTGTGTAGGATCCACTCCCGCGGCGAGGTGGTCCTGTCCGCCCACCTTCATCGGCCAGAGAAACACCGGAACAGTCCTGGATACCAGTTGTGCATCTTCCTGCGCTATGCGTTGAGCGAACCGGTCGCTCAGGCCCACGCCGCTGAGAGTTGGTGTGGTTTCGCCCCATCCGGCGGGGTATACCAGTAGTTCAGCATCGACTGCGTCCCAACGATCTGCTATCTCGCCCAGGCTGCCGCGTGAAAGCCCGCTGAGAGTCAGCAGCATGCAGATTCCTATTCCAATTCCCAACGCATTGAGGGCGCTTCTGAGTTTATGATGCAGTATGTTTGCCAGTGGAAGATATGCCATGATTCAAGATATCCGTTAAATCGACAGCGCCAATACTATCACCTGTGCAATATCGTTTCGGAACCCGCTTTGCGACGGGTTGTTTATAACAATGCAGCAGTGTACTGTCTGGTCTGACCGAGGGCCAACCAATCAGGGTTAATTATGAAAAGCACCAAGTTGTTTTCATTATCTGCCGATGCTCAAATGTACGCCTGTTGTGTGTTATCAGTTCTGGCGTTGCTGACATCCAGCAGCGCCGCGGGCTGGTGGAACAACACTTGGTCTTATCGACGCGAAATATCGGTAGAGAATTACGAACCGACAAGCCTTCCGGGAGATGACATTTCCGTGGTAACTTTTGCCACCGGAGGGCTTTGCGCCGACGATGGCGGGGATATTCGGGTCGCCACCGCCAAAGGCATGCTGGTGCCCAGCAGGGTGATAATGCTTGGTCCGGGCGATCTGGCGACGGTTGCATTCGCGCTGCGCCCCGGGGCTGGGGGATACCACGTCTATTATGGTAATCCCAAAGCCAACGCGGATGAAAACCCGCAACTGGAAATGAAACGCGGGCTGATGCTCGAAATGTGGAAGTTT
>CAZWAT010000079.1:0-11636 GCA_964632015.1 uncultured Planctomycetaceae bacterium | reverse complement strand
TTGAGCCGCTCGTGAAGCAATTTTAGAAGTGGGGTGATTTTCATTCTGCCCGCGGCCCTTGCTGCCTCATACCGTGCTGCCGGTCCGAAAGCGTCATCCTCAAGAATCAGGCTGAGCATCTTCTGGGCATCCTGAGGGTCCGCAATACCGCTCATTGCCTGGGCACATGCGACAACAGGCCCAGTCAGCCTCATACCGTTAACATTGGTAAAGACCATCGTCTGGACTATTTCGAGTGCCTCGCTCGCCTCGAAGTCGGCCAGGGCATGAAGAACCGCCGCGGTTACTCTTGTGTCATGAGGCAGCTTTGGAGGCCTGTCGAAGAAGCTCACCGCCAGGTGTTCCCTCGCGCCGTCACGGCATTTCTCAAGCGCCCTGAACAAGGGGGCAACGGCAAGAAGATCGCCACTCTTCGCGGCCGCGGCTGAGAGTTCCACCAGGGCAGAATTGTCCACATGCAATGTGTCGATCAACCTGACCATGACATCGATGCCCGCGGCACTGTTGAACTCGCCGAGCAGCCACGCCGCGGAGCTGGCATTTCGCTGAAGTCTGGCACTTTGAGCGACCAATTCGGGCGTAGACTTACCCTCTTTTGACCAGCCTGCAACTATTCCGTGGGTCCGATGAAGAGGGACTTCGAGGTCCTCAAGAATTTTCACAGCCCGTCCAACAGCGACCTCGGCCCCTAGTTGTCGCAGGGCCTGGCGGGTAGCAAGATGAGTCTGAAGGTCGTCCACATCGAGCATGATTTGCGTGATCTTGTCAGCGGAGGCGACGTCCTTTGTGTCCGTAACCACATTCACTGCCGCCAGGCGAACCACCGGCGAGGGATCATCAAGAAAACTCGCAGCAAGCGACGATTTCGACGTTGGAGTCAAAGCCCTGACGCCGCTTGCGCGAACGATCGCGCTGTCGCTTTCAATCGCCTCGACGGCAAGCTGCTCGACCTGTTCGATGCTTTCACAGCGAAGCACTGCCAACAGGGCGGCAGCACGAACGTCGGGCTCATCTTCCCGCGACATCCTCATAATCCTGTCGAGAACATCGCCCGAAATTTCACCAATCGCGGCGTTCTGCGCAGCCCTGAACCGAACCAGCGCAATGGGGCTTTCCAGTGACTTCAGCAGGATATCCGGCGGGCAGGCAAGATTCATCTCGGTCAGCGCAAGCAAGGCAGAGGCGCTGATGAATTCATCATCGCTGGCGGCCAACTTGTAGAGGGCCTGTCTTGCAGACACCAGGGCAACCTGCCGTGCGCCGCGAATTGCCGCAAACACCACAAGTTTATCGTCGGACTCCAAACCCTGGGCTATTATCTCGTCGCAGCCTTCATGATTAAGATTCGCAGCCGCCTGCACCGCCGCCGCTTTGACAGTCGCCACAGGATCATCAAGCATCTTTGCGATGATAGGACCTGCCGTGGGATTATCGGTCTGCGAAAGGTGCAACAGCGCCTTTTCACGTACAAGCGGATCGGTGTCGTCCAGCAGCCCGGCCAAAAGCATGACGTTCGTTTCATCGCCGTACAAGGCGGTTTCAAGTCTATCATCAAGCAGGGCAGGTGGTTCTTCCAGTGCCCAGGCACATGTGGAGAAGACAACCAGTGCGGCGAGCGTTAATTTGTATGCAAAGGTCATATGTATGCTCCGTTGCGCGTGATCCTATTCGGGGCGGCGCAACTGAATGATTCTTATCACGGTAACAATGAACATTCCGGCAGTGATCGAACCCAGAATCTTCATATGCGGGTTGACCAGGTCGTACTTCCTCAGTGCCTGCGAACCTGCCGCAGCCATAGAGGCTACTATCGGGTTGATCAGGTAGACGCCTCTCACAAATCGCTCTGAGAACCCGGCAGGATCCATCACCACAAGTCCACTGCCCAAGCCCATCGCAATCATCAATGCATATGTCCACGCAGTAGCGGTCGAGCTTCGCGGCGAAAGGCTTGAGAACAACGTCCCTGCCGTGGCGACAAAAAGCACCGACATCCCAACGACCGCAAGTACCCTTAGCATTGCGTCAAGCAGACCAAGGTCGAAGTACAGAAGCACGAGCATTGCGGGAACCATGGAAAGTGTAATCATCAGTAACGGTATGATCGACGCCTGGAACTTTCCGCTCGCGAGCCTGAGGCTGCTGATTCGCGTCGCCCGGACAAGATCCCACACACCACTTTCACGGTCGGAACAGACCGCCCCGCTGGTCATCGCCGGCCCCACCAGCATAACCAGTGCCACCATCAGCGCTCCCACTGCAGTAAGCATCTGCTCGTACATGCCTCCCCCCTCCGAGATCCACGTCTGGATGCTCACCGCCACCAGCAGCATCAGCACAATCGAGGTGATGAGGCATATTCCGCATGCGCGAAGAATCCATTGAGTCTGCAGCATCGGGCGGGTGCGGAACTCCTTCATAAGAATCGGGTTCTGCCACCATGCGATCATCCGCTTGCGTTTGCGGGGATCTATCAGGAACATGAAACTTCTGACGGTTATCTTTCCGTCGCGTTCCACGACGCGCATCCCCTCTCGAGGACGGGGCGGCGCGATGGGACGATGTAGTTTGCGAAGGCAAATCAGCGTGCAAATGAAAATCACGACAAGGCTGACGGGGATGAAAGTGATGTGAATCGGCGGCAGGCCTGCTGCACCAGTCACATAGGGGCTCTTTTCCAGCACGACCGAAAGCATCGCCTCCAGGGGGCTCAGCGACACCAGCAGGTGCATGACGCCCTGCCACACTGGCCCGCCTTGCAGGATGAGGTTTTTTGTTATCGGCCAGGCCGGCAAAGCGAACACAAAGCAAACCGCGATGAGCACTATATAGGTTACTATGATCGCCCTGTAGCTTCTGTGCATGAAGGTGCTCACCAGCAGGCCGATGGTTCCGAGATAGACAGCCGTCAAAATCAACACCCCCACCGCCATCAGGACGGTCGCTCCACTGATGCCCCCAAGCAGGAACGCCGCACACAGCGCGGGCACTCCGCTAAGCACAAGAAGGATGATAAATATCAGGCTGCCCGTCATCTTTCCGATGACAATTTCCCAAGGCTTCATCAGCGTGGCGAAGAGGCTTTCCATTGTGCGTCTTTCGCGCTCAACAGTGATCGAGGCCGCGGTGAACGCGGGCGCGAACATCGCGACCAACGCCAGTTGTCCCATTGCGAGTATGCTGAAGATCTTCCTTGCCTGCTGGTTGCCGATATCCTGCAACCCGTCCGCGGGCCAGTATCGCCAAAGCAGAGCCGCGGTCACCAGCAGAAACAGCGTCTGCATTACGAATGCCTTTCGCGTTCGCAAGGCGCTGAGAACTTCCTTTCGCATGATGGGGTTCGAAATCATGACCGAACCTTCCGCTGGTTTGCTTTTTCGTCGTCGGAAGAAGCCTCATCATCACTCGTCGGCTGGGGGTCGCTGTACGGATCAAGCCCGCTGATGGCCATGTATGCGTCTTCGAGGCTCATCGGTATTTCGCGAAGGCTCGCCACCTTTGCTTTATCCACCAGTTTTCGCAGCAGGTTGCTCAATACTTCGTCGTCCCCGCTGAAGCGAAAGCGAATTTCTCCTTCCTCGGCGTCGGCTGTGTCGACACCCGACACCGAACCTTCCGCGGAGAGGATCTCGCATGCCCCTGCCTTATCGTCGAGCACCTTCAGTTCCATCAGCCTATCACGTTGAAGCAGTCCAAGCACGTGATCCACTGTACCCGACGCCTTGAGCACGCCCTTGTGGATGATACCCACAGAATCACAGACCGCGGCGAGTTCTGGCAGAATATGCGAGCTGACTATGACAGTCTTTCCGCTGTCGGCGAGTCGTCGGATAAGTTTTCGCATATGCACCCGGCTTTGAGGATCCAAGCCATTGGCGGGCTCATCAAGCAGCAGAACCTGAGGGTCGTGCATGAGCGTCCTGGCAATGCCTACCCTCTGTTTCATGCCGTGACTGAGAGTATCCACAAATCGGTCTCTCATGTAATGCCCTTCGGTGACATCCAGTACATACTCGATCCGCTGCGCCCTGAGCTTTCTGGAAAGCTTGAACGCCGACTCGAAGAAGTCGAGGTATTCCCACACTCGCATCTGATCGTATACGCCAAAGCTGTCTGGCATGTACCCCACCAGACGCTTTATGCGGTCTCTACCGGAGCTCACATCGACCCCGCATATTGCCGCCTTGCCCCTGCTGGACGTCATCAACCCGGCGAGAATCCTGATGGTTGTGGTCTTTCCGGCACCATTATGACCGATATATCCAAAAACATGCGACCGCGGGATACACAGGTTCAGATCCTTCAAGGCCACCAGTTCATCGTACTGCTTCGTCAGGCCTTCGCAGACCACAACGTTTTCACAATCTTTCGTCACCGCGAGGTTCCTCCCAAGTCCACTTCAATTGACTTGATCATGTTGTCGATCGACTCTTCTCCGGGGTCGATCCGCTCCATTCGAATGAATATGGCATATCCGCCATCGGGCGTCGCAAATCTATCAGCATCGCCAACGGAAACGTTGATGACTCCGTCCGGTCGTTCGAAATCCGCCACCTGCACGCCTTTTATGTTTTTGCTCGTAGCAGGCTGGTTTTGCTGCGCCTGCGTGAGTCCCATCACTTTCATTCGATACGATCTTGCATTTATATGAATACGCAAATTAACAACAACATCTTTCAGTTCAATCCCATCCGGGGGCCAGGCAGTCATTCGCAGGCCACTGTTAGAAATAATCGGCCCCCACGTTTCGGTTATCGGGTTGTAGAACGACGAAGCGTTAATCACCACGTGGGTGAACCCGGGCGGTATTGAGACAGCTTGGCCGGGGTCGGGCGCGACAATCTCGATAGGCCAGATGATCGCCGTCCAACCCTGCCTGGGAGCCGCGTTTTCCGGCATGGGGTCGGCCAGGTTCCGGTTGGCGTACGCGATTAATACCGGCCTGGGATCCACAACATCGTCACGCCCTTGATTGTTCAACGTCACCCGGGCAAAGCGCTGGGGAATCGCCACCATGCTGCTGATGAGCCTGCTCTTGATCGGGTCTATATAGTCGCGCATCAGTGAACCGGTAAAATCACCGGATGTTGTTATCATCAGTTGCCCGCGTCGATTCTTCGATGGTGTGCTTCGGGGCATTTTCCCTGGTGCGTGGACGCTTTTTCGCCGGTTATCCAGAAGCGAAACCTGCTCATTGAGGTTCTTAAGCTCAACAGCCCCAAGAAGATCGTTTCTGCCAATGGCTATGTCAGTTGAGCCCTTGGGCAGAACTCCCACGCGGTATGTCATGCGGTTGGCATAGATGATCGCGTCGCTCAGGTCGAACCCCATCATATTGTTGACGTTACCCCTCACCCCGGTGGCGTCAAAGCTCACGGTAGGCCTGACGGACCTGCCCTCGATCACCGCGTCCACATACGCGCCGGTCGTATCGTTAGGGTTCAGTTTCACATCCTTGAGCATCACCTTGCCGAACGAGAAGACTTCGGACAGCGAGAGCATCGACGAACCAGCCGCCCCGATCGGCCTGATTGTTCCCGTAAGCCCAGACTCGAAGTCCACACTATGGGCGTCGGGTCCACTGTAATACTGGTAGATTTCCTGAACCCTCGCATGATCATCATCAAGCCCTGACACAACGCCGACAAAGCTCAGCCGGGGTTCATCGCTGCTCAACCGGCCATAGGTGTGAAAGGCCAATCCTCCGGCAATCGCGACGGGAATCAGCACTAACCACAGCAGTTCGCCGCGACGACGAAGCCTCAACAGTAGACCAACCAGCCCCACCACTATGGCGAGTGCAAGCATGATTGACACGGGCACGATGCGCCCGGGGCCGGCCCTGCCTGCAATGCTGTTCAACGCCGACTTGCCCGGAGCCATGAACGCCTTCATTTCGTCAAGCAATCGCTGTGCCTGGGGACGGGATGAATCATCAAAGCTAGACATCCTGTGCTCAAGCACGGCGATGCTTGCGGAAGTCTCTTCCTCGGGATCATCATGCACAAAATCTTCGGTGCGGATCGCGGGCCTTTGCAATATCGCATGGGACACCTGCGCCCAAAAACCCTCCAGGCGGGAATCTCCTAGTGCCCTCACGGATGTTGCCAAAGAGAAAACCGTTCCCTGACCGCGGCGCTGGCGAACCACCAGGGGCATCGAGTCGCTGGTGGCAAGTACCGTCGCCGTCGTCGGCATGAGCTGCGCCATGGGGACAGGTTCATCAAAGTCGAGTGTGATCTGGCGGGTCTGGGATATTCCCTTCACCCCAAGCCGAGTGGTGTAGTGGGCGCCCACAGATATGACGCCGGCGAATCGAGATATTTCTGTGTCCGCTATGTTATGCATTGTCCTGGGACTGCTGATGATCAGCACTCCCCCGCGACGCACCCAGTTCATTATCGCCTGTCGTTGAGAAGGCATGAGCAGCTGAATATCCGCCTCCATCAGGACAAGCAGCTTTATCATTGAGTACCCTTGCCACACTGTCGGCAGCGAATGCAGCGACGTGGACAGTCCTCGAACGTCATCGCCCAGGGGCGATGCCTGAATCACCTTACCCTTGTCCATCTTGCCCAGAAGATACGCCGCGTCGTCATCCAGCGACACATGCCGGACCAGAGCGACTGTCAGGTCGTCGGGCGAAAGCATTGTCGACATGCCGAAGCTTCGTCCCAGACGTTCCCCGCTTTCGGCGTCATATGCGACAAACGCCTGTTCGTGATGCCGGACTGTCTGACCCTTTGAAACCATCGTGTCGCGCGGAGTGCCGGCGATCATCGAAATGTCAACTGTGCGGGATGAGCGAGGGGGAACGTTGAGCACGGTTGAAAAAGCCGTTTCACCTCGACCCGGAAGATTGCTCAGGGCCGATGCCTTCACCCTATGGAAAGCGTCACTTGAATTGTTAATCAAGACTGAACGCTGCATCCACGTACCGGGGACGAAATGAACCGGAAAAGCTCCACCGGCAGAGCGGAAATCTACTGACTGTTCGCTCTGGGCCATGCATACAACAGACGAGGTGAACACGCTCAGAGCTACCAGGAGCAAACAACTTCTTTTCATGGATGCGCTCTCTATTCAGATCATAAATTGGGCAACAGAAGCGGGCAGTATAGCGCCTTGAGGACGAGCTTGGCAAGCGCCAAGGTCCCTCCGAATCTGCAATCCTCGCAGTATAACAAAACGCTTCACCCACATACACCCACTTACCGCACTATCACCAGGGCGATAATGTTGAACATGCGACGCGTGCATATTACAATCGCTGCAAATGGCAACTATAGTGCGTCTGGCAGTTGCGATGTTCATTTTTTCGACGACGGCTGTCGAACTTGTTGACGATCCACCATTGGTCGAACCACGGTGCGAAGGGGTCATCACCGGTAGGCTGATCAACGCCAAAGTCGTCCAACTCCATGCGGTACGAAGAAGCACCAAAGAGAAATATACGTCGCAATCATTCGATCCTCAAACAGGGGAATTCGCCTTCGCCCCCTTACCCGCAGACGCCACGTATGACCTGGTGGCGGTGCTTGAGGACGGCAGAATAATCGAGGGCATAGACCTTGAGTTTGTGGACGAACGCCTCAACGCGCTAGCGTCGCTCAGGCGCGAATACCTCGGCATGACGCCTGAACCACGCCAAACGTTTACCACCCTCGACAGCAACGCCATCAAGGCCTTCATAGCTCAAATAGAAGATTTCATGGACATCCGCAGGGCGCTGTACATCCGCGGAATCGGTGACAAGGCGACGGTTCTGGTCGAGTTGCTGCGAGTGAGAAGTTTTTACGCCAGCGAATCCGACGAGGTGATATGGCGGGTCGAACTGTGGTACTTCCAACGGCGTAATGGCCTGTGGGAGCGCGTCCCCAACGCCCAGCGGGTTCTTGAGCGACAGAGAACAACCACGGATCAGTGGAAAAAGATCCACCATGAATACTATCCGGAGCTAAGCGTTCGCCTTGAACGTAATAAAGAATCTATCTATGTGGAATTTACAATACCACCAACGGGCGACGCATCCCGAGGCAGAATTCCCGGCACCGATCCCAAGTTGAAGACCGACCCGCACGTGATTATCGAATAACTCGGCAGGCGCGTCAGATCACCTGCACCCGTCGACAATCTTTTGCATTTCGTCAGCGTGCTTTTCAATTTCGCTCACAAGCTTGAACTGCGTATGGCAGCGGTCAAGATTGTGTTTGGGCCTGTGGATTTTAAAATACATATCACCGCTGAGATAATCAGTCAGGAACCTCACGCCAATGGTGTAAGTGATAACCTTGCCCGCAAGGACGAAACGGTCGACCTCTTCCGGTAGAAGAGTATCGCCCGCCCCTTCGAGATATCCCCTTACCAGCGATTCGAACATCGTAAGGTTGACCCCAATCTTTGAGATGTCTTGCTCATCCTCCAGCGCGGTGATGGTTCCGGTTCTCACCATGTCACCGAAATCATACAGCCCCAGCCCAGGCATGACGGTGTCAAGATCTATGACGCATACCGCCTTGCCCGTGTCGTCATCGATCATGACGTTGTTGAACTTCGTATCGTTGTGGGTGATTCGCTTTGGCAGTTCGCCCTGCTCCATCAGCCTCACCAGCGTGCCCATTTCCTCGCTACGGGAAAGCGCAAACTCAATGTCCTTACCCACCTTGGCTGCCCGATTGCATGAATCCCGATCGATGGCCTCCTGAAGCAAACGCACGCGATTTGGGGTGTGGTGAAACATGGGAATCGTCTCATGCAAGGGCTCGCCAGGCATGTCGGCAAGCAAGCTACCAAATCGTCCGAAGGCGTAACCGCCGCTACGAAGATGATCTGGGGTTTCGACAAGATCGTATGTCTTCGCGCGCGTGATGAACAGATAAGTGCGCCAGTATTCGCCAGTATCCGTCCTGTAGTAGCAACTGCCGTCAATCGATGGAACGAGTGTCAGGCTTTCGCGGTCGGCGTCTTTGCCTTCGGCCAGCGCCTTGCCCCGAAGGTGATTTGTGACACGGGAGATATTGTCCATCAGGCGTTCGGGGTTGGTGAATATTCTGTGGTTGATTCGCTGGTGGATGTATTTCCGCACGCCCTGGGGCGTATTGAAACGTCCTAGGAACGTGTCGTTAATATGCCCCGAGCCATAGGGCCTGCCGTCAATGAAGTCGCCGTCAATGCGGAAATTTTTCACAACCGGCGCGATGTCGATAGTTTCAGTCGCATTCATATTCGGGCACGTTCCTTGTCATTGTCCCAGCCATTCGGTGTAAAGGGTTCATTATAATCCGCACGCGAAAATCTGAATAGTGATAAAGTCAGTAACCAGACCCCGGAGGCGACTTGCGCTGATCTTCCACCTTATCAAAAGCTAAAGCACAACCGGCGTGCCCTTGAGCCTCAGTGCAACCGCGTTGATGTCATCCCGGCAGGAAAGATCCAGAACCGCCGACCGCGACTTGATAACCTTGAAGGGCTGATGCTGTTGATGCATGACATGCGCGACCGCGTCGGGAATTTCAAGTTCTCCTCTCGCTGAAGGCTTAATTGCCCGACAGGCGGGGAATATGGCAGGCCCGAATCGCCAGCAGTTCATGCTCAAAAAGTGGGGCTTTGGTATGCTTGCAAGCTGCTCGTTACTGGGTTTTTCGATGATCTCGGCCAGCGTGTCGTCTTCGTTAACTTGAACAACCGCGAACTTGCTGATTCTATCGGCAGGTATGTTGCTGCCTTCCACCATCGCCTTCGACTCGAAAGCGGCAAGGCCCAGTCCCTCAATATTCGCCAAATCCTCAAGAGCGCTGGTGGGATAGTAATTGTCCGAATTCATGCACAGAAAGTCGTCACCATCGGCGAATTCCTCCACAGCCGACACCGCGTTGGCGGTACCAAGCGGGCGTTCCTGCACGGCGAACGATACCTTGATTCGCTCGTATGACAGCGAGCCGTAATAGTCACGTATCGCCTGGTGTTCGGGTCCGATGACCAGGCAGGCATTGGTCCAGCCTGCATCGGCTGCCGCTGAGAGAACATAATCAAGAAATGGACGATCTATCGGCACAAGGGCCTTTACGCCACTGTCAGCAATCTTGGACTGTTGCGTCGAAAGGTCTGACGCCCCCTGCCTGCGCATACGGGTTCCGAGTCCCCTGGCGAGAATCACGATTTTTCCATCATGTACCATCGGCCTGTTCTCCAATAATGGGTTTTGCTTCAAGGCAATATACAATCCAAACTGTTCGCGAGAGGCAACATAAAATACAACTATCTTGACCATGTTGGTCAAATGGGGTTCTTATGTCGGGGACAATGGTTTTGTCTTTGACTCGAAAGGGCTGCAAATGAGCGACTTCCAGTTGGGTGTCATCGGGGGGGGAAACATGGCCGAGGCGATATTGAGGGGTGTGATTCGAGGCAACTTCCTGCCTCACAGCGAGGTGGTGGCCTCTGAACCACTGCTCGACCGGCGCAGGCATCTGGGGCGGCTGCTAAATATTTCCACCGTCGAAGACAACTCTGTCCCCGCCTCCTGCAAGCGCATACTTCTTGCGGTGAAGCCCCAGAAGATGCCTTATGTGCTCGAGCGGATCGCTCCTGTCGTCAGGGATGACGCAACGGTGATGTCGATCGCGGCCGGTGTTTCAACCGATATGATCGACAAAGGCCTGGGCAACAAGGGGGCAATCGTCAGGATCATGCCTAACACGCCGATGCTCGTGGGCGCCGGAATGTGCGCCATTGCCCCAGGCCCACGCGCCGCGGAAGCCGATCTTGCCTTCACCGAAAAACTCTTTGGCATATGCGGCCGAGTGGTGAGAGTGAACGAAACAATGATGGACGCCGTCACAGCCGTCAGCGGATCGGGACCCGCCTACTTCTTCTACCTGGTGGAGGCAATGATCGAAGCAGGCGTTGCCGAAGGGCTCGAAGAAGACATCGCCAGGATGCTCGCGGTGGAGACCTGCCTTGGAGCGGGAAGAATGCTCAGCGAAAGCGAAGATCCTCCGGAGGTACTGCGGGCGCGTGTAACTAGCCCGCAGGGAACCACTCAACGAGCAATCGAAGCGATGGACTCCGCCAACGTCAGAATCGCACTGGTTGACGCCGTACGCAAAGCAGCCGCCAGAAGCAGGGAGCTCAGCTCGCCCGAGGAATAACCTCCGCAAGATACACTCAAGCCACGCCCGACGCTGCCGGAGAGGTTACTTCCTCCTCGGCGACCGGTTCGTCGGCGAGATGTTTCTTGAAAAAAGCAATCGTGCGGGCAGCATACTGACCAGGACTCACCACCACCGATTGATTGTGCTTTGCGTCCTCGACGATCCACAGATACTTGGGACTGGGCGCGTCTGCATAGAGCAGGCGGGTCTGGTCTTCGCGGATGTAGCTGTCCTTCTGGCCGTGAATGAAGAATATGGGTCGGGGTTGCATATCCTTCAGCGCCCTTCGAACCGACAGGTACTTGCAGCCCATCTTTGGCTGGGCGAATCGAAACAGCAGCCACGCCAGGAACTTCCAGAACTGCTCGGTATTGTGTTCGTAAACTAGTTTAACCCTTGCGAAAATATACGCCCATCTTTTCATCAGGGCCACGAGGGTTGTATCGGTACTGAAGGCCCCATCGCAGACAACCGCCTTTATGT
>CAZWAT010000078.1:0-11670 GCA_964632015.1 uncultured Planctomycetaceae bacterium | reverse complement strand
AGAACCAGCTCGGCATCCCGACCGTTGTCTATGGCCCTGGCTCGCTGCGGGTAGCCCACTCCAAGGAAGAGCATATTGCCATGAGCGACATTGCCGATGCCGCCAGCGTCCTGCTCACATTCCTGCTCGAGCGCGACGCGACAGGTACCCCCTGAATGGCTGCAGCCACGAAGCCGGAACGCTTTTGCCCAGTCTTCCACTGTTGCTCTTCAGCAGGCACTGGACCGACCTCTGGATATGACGCTTGAGGACGCGACCATCGCCGATGTTTTCAATACGCTTACTGCAAAAACAGGCGTGCGATTCATTGTGGATGAACGAACAATAGCCTGTCTTCCCTATGGTGATCAGACGCGCGTGGCGGTTCGACTGAGGAATGTGACCCTTCGGCGTGATCTTGCAAGAATGTTGGCTCCGCAGGCACTGGTATGGACTGTCGAAGGCGACGCCATCCGCATCATGCCCTCTGATGCCCTGGCCCGGATGGTCAGACCCGCCAGTCACGACGAGTTGCAGATACTGGGTCGGCTTAGCACCGATAAACTTGTGCCTGTCGAGAAGGGCTCGGCGGCAATGGATCAACTCCGCCAGTTGCCAGGACTTGGCGACATCGAGCTGACGATACAGGTAAAGGGTGATCTGGCTTCGGCAAAGGCCCGGGCCGATCAAGCGTTACCTTGCACCGGGGCTCAGTGGCTGGACGCATTCTGCCGTGGTGAATCATGGACTTGGTACCTTTGGGGTGACGAGATCATCGTTCTCGATCGCAAAATGCAGATCGAACGTCAGCTTCAGCAGGTAGTGACGCTACGATACCAGAACGACAAACTTGTCAACATTCTGCTTGATCTGGCCAAAGAGGGCAGGTTCACATTGGCGATGGACCCTGGGGTGATGAACTCTTTACCGGCGGAGGTTGCAACGAATTTCAGTCTGGCGATGTCAAGCGCGACCATTTCGCAGGCCCTTGAGGTCATCAGCGGCGCGACTGGGCTTGAATTCCCTCGAACCGACGAGGGCGTGAGGGTAGTGGCGTCTCAGAAGCTTTTGCAGTCTACACATTCGGGCCGGCGTGCGCCGTTCTTTGTGAGGATGTCGATGCCCGGGATCGACGGCATGGAGATAGACGTCTTCCTACGAGCGGACGACCTGCCGGAGGACCTTCAAAAGCATATCGAGGCCCAGAAACAAAAACTCTTCGAGAACTACCGATCCGATGGAGACGCGACGGCCGAATAGGCTTTTATGATGGATCAACGCCATGCCTGATGGGCACGACTCGCTGATCAGTAAACGTCTTTCCCGTGAGGTACTCGGTGAACTGTATTTGCACTGTCACTTCCTGCCCTGAAGGGGGGCGAGTCCAGGGGCAGGAGAGAACATAGTATTGCCCGGTGAATCCTGCCACCCATAAATCGCCCAGTTGGGGGGCATTATACGTGGTCGCCCCAATGAGTGTGTTTTCGGGGGCAAGAAGATCGAACAGCCTGACAGTCAGCCTTCCCGGCGACTTGATCACGTGCCCGAACTGGTCGATGGGTTCGATATAAATCCTGATTGCCTCATCGCCGGGCAGGTCATCCGTACTGATACCGCCACTTCGTCTGCCGATCTGAACCCGTTGCACCAAGTAGAGGTGTTCAATGCGTTCTGGCCCCAGGTTGGTCAGGGCTTCAATACGTTGCTGGTTTTCCACAAGTCGGTTGTTCAGATCGACGAGTTGCTCCTGGCAGGTTTGCAGGTTGTCCTGTGACTCAAGCAGTTCTTTGCGAAGTTCAATGGTGGAATCGGCACAACCGGCGATGAACAGAACGGCGCCGAGGAATGTTGTTGCGCAGCCTGAATGAGATATCAGATATCGTCGCCCATGACGCAGCATCTTGGTAACAGATTTTAGTCGATCAGTGACCTCGATCAACCCTCTTGTTTTGGTGCGCTTTCAGGAAGGCGTTCAAGAATCTGATCGACGCAGCCGTAGGTGACTGCTTCCTGGGCGTCAAGCCACTTGTTGCGGTCGCAGTCTTTTTCGATCTGTTCCGGTGTCTGGCCGGTATCCTTGGACATAAGCTCGTACAGCCGTTTTCGCAGACGGATGATTTCTCGGGCCTCGATGTCCAGTTCCGTAGCCGGTCCCGTCAACGTGCCTCGGATCAGGGGCTGGTGTATAAGCACGCTGGAGTTGGGCAGCGCGTAACGCTTGCCCTTTTCCCCGCCGCCCAGAAGCACCGCTGCCATGGACGCCGCCATGCCAACGCAATAGGTGATGACCGGACACCTGATGAACTGCATCGTGTCGTAAATCGCCAGCCCCGCCGAGATGCTTCCGCCCGGTGAGTTAATGTACAGGCTGATTGGGGCCTTGGGGTCGTCGTTGCTCAAATATAGAAGCTCCGCCACCACGACGTTTGCGGTGTTGTCATCTATCTGGCTTCCCAGAAAAATGATACGGTCATTGAGAAGTCGGCTGTAGAGGTCATAGACCCTTTCGCCTCGTCCTGTTTTTTCGATGACGAATGGAACCTGGCTGATTGTCTCGCTCATTTTGATCAAGCCCTATTCTTTTTTCTTTTTGCCTGACAGAAGAATCTCGTCAACGATGCCGTATTCGACCGCTTCCTGCGGAGTCATATAACGATCGCGTTCCGTTTCTGTTTCGATCAGGTCGACGCTTCGTCCCGTATGCTGGGCCAGAAGCTCGTTGAGCAATTTCTTGGCCTTGAGGATTTCCTCCGCCTGTATGGCGATATCCGCAGCCTGACCTGTAACGCCGCCCCAGGGTTGGTGAATCATTATTTTGCTGTGGGGAAGGGCGAAGCGTTTTCCCCTTGCCCCGGCGGCCAGGATCATCGCCGCGCCACTGGCGGCCTGCCCGACACAATATGTCGCGACGTCGCACGTCAAAAAGTTCATCGTGTCGTAGATTGCCAACGTGTCGTCAACCACGCCACCGGGCGAGTTGATGTACAGGTTGATGTCGCGCTCGCTCTTGGCCTGAAGCTCTAGCAGACGCATTATCAAGCCGCCAGCCGAGTTGGCATTGATCTCGCCCCATAGAAAGACTATCCGTTCGTCAGCAAGACGCTCCTCGATGGTCATTTCCCGCCGGGCGGAGTAATCACGATGCTGACTGTAGATGTCGACTGGATTCATTGTCGCTCCTAGATTGCAGCCAGTTTAATTCTATTCTTTGTCGCCGGTTTCTTCACCGGATTCGGCTGCTTCTTGGATATCGGCCGATTCAAGCAGCATATCCAACGCCTTTTCCTCCAGAATCGATCCGGACAGATCTTCAAGCGAACCATCCTGCTCAAGCTCCTGGCGGAGTCGTTCAGGGCGTCGGTTGTACTGGGCGGCCATGGCGGCCACGCGGGCGTTGATCTCGGTATCCTCAACCTCGATGTTCTTTTCCTGGGCGATCTTGGAGAGGATAAACGACACCCGCATGTCATTGCGGGCCTGCTCGGTCGCCGCTGTCTGCAACTCGGTGAGGTTCTCGTCGATTTTCTCGCGGGGAACACCCTGGTAGAGGAGGTCAACATATCTCTTACGCAAGACACTGGCAGTATGGCGTGCAACGGCCGCCTCGGGAAGGTCGAACTTCACTTCTTTAAGCAGATACTCCACGACCTGGTTGCGCATTTCCCTGCGACGCTGATCCTTGACACGCATTTCAAGCCTTGTGCCGAGGAAGTCCTTGAATTCATCCACCGACTCGAAGCCCATTTGTTTTGCAAACTCTTCGTTGAGTTCGGGCAAAACCCGTTTGCGAACCTGGGAAAGAGTGATCTCGACGGTGAGGTCTTTCTCCCGCCATTCCTCTGTGGGGTGCGATGCCGGGGCCTTGACAGTCAACTTGACGGTGTCTTCAGCCTTTTTGCCTGTCAGCTCTTTGCCCAGATCCACCAGGGGAAGCCCGTCAACCTGACCCGGTGCAACCCTGAGTTGCAGACCCGGACGTTCCGCGGGCTCGATACCTTCGCCGGTGATCTTCGCGCCGGCCAGCACCATATCGTGCTCCCCGGCGGGTTCGTCGGTGTCTTCATATGTTGCCCTGCCCTCGCGCATGACGTTGATATAGTCGTCAAGCTGCTTGTCGGTCATCTCGGCCTTTGGAGCTGCCACCTTGATGCCTTCGAGCTTGGGCAGGTCGAATTCAGGCATGACTTCGATTTCGAAACTGTATGTCATATCGCCCGAATCGGGAAGCTCGATCTTCTCGGGGTCGATTTCCGGTTCGCCAAGGCTCTTCAGGTCGCTTTTATCGAGGGCTTCGCCAAGGGACTCGCCAAGCATGGCGTTCTTGACATCGGTGGAAACTTCCTTTCCGAACCGCTTCTCTATCAAACGTCTTGGGGCTCTTCCGGGCCTGAAGCCAGGAACCTGGGCGGAGGTTGACAACTCGCCGAACATTTCGTTGAACTTTGCGTCGATGCGTGCTCTTGGTACGGTTACGGTAACCTTCTTCTTGAGCACGCCCGCATCTTCCACGTTGACCGTGTTTTCGGGCAGTTGATTATTCTGGTCTGTTTCTTCCTGTTCGGTGTGATCCTGATTGTCCTGGGACATTTCTTCTCTCCACTATGGAGTTCGTCGCGACCAGGCGCGTACACTCACGCGCCCCCGGCGACGCAAATTTCAAGCCGCTTGAACGCCTTATATCGACATTAGAGGCAGGCAAGCGGACTAACTTACGCAAAAAGCGCCTAAGCGTCAAAGAAAATGCATCAAGATTCGCGTCCCGCCGGCTGTGTCAGCGGGTCTGTATGGGGGGCGCAAGACTTGGGTGGGGGATGTTGGATGTCTGGTTACATCTTGTCAAATCGCTGATTTCGTGGATAATCTTATGTTCCCCATTAACCTTGGAGTTACCATGGATTGCTTTGTAGGTATAGACATTGGCGCCGTGGGCGCAAAGGCTGCGTTGTTGTGCGATCAGCAGCTCGCCGCAGATCAGGGCGATTTCACTCTTGCCGGAAAGACCTCCGACGCCAGGTTCATTTATATTGCCAAGTATCGCCGAACCAGGGGTCGGCCGCTCGAGGCCGCGACGGAGATGCTCGATAAGATCATCTCTGTTATAGGCATGGATAACATCCACGGGGTCAGCCTTACCGGAAGTGCCTCGAAGCATGTCGCGCAGAAGCTCGGCGCAAAGGTGGTCAACGAGTTCAAGAGCATTTCTGCGGGGCTTTCAGCGTTGGGGGTCGACGCCAACACCGTTTTCGAAATGGGCGGCGAGACTTCAAAGTATCTCAGAATCGAGAAAGGTCCCGACGGCACATACGGCATTGTGGATTATTCCACCAATGGAGATTGTGCAGCCGGTACCGGTTCATTCATAGATCAGCAGGCGGGTCGGCTCAAATACACCGTCGAGCAGGTTGGAGACATCTGCCTTAATGCCGAGCGTGCTGCACAGATCGCCGGCAGGTGCAGCGTCTTCGCAAAAAGCGACATGATTCACGCCCAGCAGAAGGGCTATTCGCCCGCCGAGGTTCTTCGCGGACTTTGCGACGCGGTGGCAAGGAATTTCCGCTCGGCGGTGGTCAGATCACACGCGGTTAGGCATCCGGTGGCGTTGTTGGGCGGAGTAATGAGCAACACTGCCGTCGTCAAGGCGATGCGAGAAGCGTTCGAACTGGCCGATGATGAAGTGGTGATTCCCGAATGCCACGCTCACGTGGCTGCGATAGGCGCTGCCGCGGAGGGGCTTCGCAAGCACATGGCCGTGGATCTTTCACAGATTAGCGAACTGCGATCTGCAAGCGATAGCGCCCATGGCGTCTTTCCCACGCAGGAACCTCTTAGCATGGATCACGTCCTGCTTCTTCGCGACAAGGCGAAGGATTATGCCCCACCGGCCGATGGATCGTCAATAGATGTCTACATGGGTATAGATGTGGGCAGCGTATCGACCAACCTTGTTGCGGTTGACGAGCAGGGCAGGCTCGTTCTTGAGATATACACACGCACGCAGGGCAGACCGGTGGAAGTTGTCACCGAGGCCCTTGCTCAAATAGACAAGGAGTGGGCAGGCAGGCTCATCGTTCGCGGTGTTGGCACGACGGGCTCGGGAAGAGAACTGATCGGCGAGCTTGTGGGGGCCGATACCGTCAACGACGAGATCACCGCCCATAAAACCGGTTCGACATTTGTGGGCAGGCAGATGCTCAACGGCAGGGTTCCGGACACGATTTTCGAGATTGGTGGCCAAGACTCGAAATACATCTCGCTCCAGGATGGCGTGGTGGTGGACTTCACCATGAATGAGGCTTGCGCAGCCGGAACGGGGAGTTTTCTCGAAGAGCGAGCGGAAGAGCTGGATATTTCAATCATCAACGAGTTTGCCGAACTGGCGTTGTCCTCAAAGGCGCCCATTCGCCTTGGCGAGCGGTGCACTGTGTTCATGGAGCGCGATGTCAACAGTTACGTCCAGCGGGGTGCTGCGACTGCCGACCTCGTTGCAGGACTGGCGTATTCGGTGGCGTACAACTATATCAATCGCGTTGTCCGCGGGCGGCACGTGGGCGACACGATATTCTTCCAGGGGGGAACCGCCTACAACAATGCCGTGGCGGCAGCGTTCGCTCGCATCCTTGACAAGCAGATCATCGTCCCCCCGCACAACGGAGTCGTTGGCGCGATCGGCGCTGCTCTGCTCGCGAGGGAGAAGATGGGAAGATCCCCAGACAGAGATCTGAACGCGGTTGGGCAGTATGTCTCCGATCAGGAACAAGCCGCCGAACAGGATGCCCCTTCCGCGTCGAGGTTCAGAGGATATGACCTTACGCAAGTTGAACATACCCTGCGCGAGTTCACCTGCAAGGGCTGTTCAAACGCTTGCCAGATACAGGAGTTCACCGTTGAAGGCGAAAAAACTTACTGGGGCGACAAGTGTTCAGACCGCTTTAGGAAACGCGTGAAATCTTCAGTGAAGGCCCAGATCGATGACCTGGTCGGCATGCGGATGAAGCTTCTGCTGGACGAATCGACCTTGCCCAAACCCCCAGCCGACGCGCCGGTTGTGGGCATACCGCTGTCGATGTTCGCTTATGACATGCTTCCGTTCTGGAGGACGTTCCTGCATGCATGTGGGTTCAACACCGTGCTTTCGTCGTCTACCAACAAGAACATCGTGCAGGCGGGGCTTGACAGCGTGGTTGCCGAACCGTGTTTCCCGATAATCGCAGCCCACGGACATGTGGCGGAATTGCGGGACCGAGGCATCAAGAAGATTCTGTTGCCGAACATCGTTTCGCTTGAGACTGCATGGATGAACAACGAATCGCACCTGTGCCCATGGCATCAGACTCTACCGTTTGTCGTACGTCAGGCACCTTCGATGGAAAACCTGGACTTCATCACGCCGACACTGCATTTCCGCGAGGGTGCAAAGACGATCAGACGCGAGCTGGCCGAGGTCTTTATACCCATGGGCGTATCAATGAAGACCCTGTCAGGAGCGCTGGAGCGGGCATACCTGGCGCAGGAGTCCTTCGCCGCGAAGATCTGCTCTGCCGGGGAAAAGGCGATAGCTCAGTTACACGCAAGCAATACGCCGGGCATTGTCCTGCTGGGGCGCCCCTACAACGTGCATGACATAGGAATGAACCTCTCGGTAGCCAGAAAACTGCGGGATTTCTATGGCGTCAACTGCATACCGATGGACTTCCTGTCGCTTCAGGACGTTGACACCCGCGACATTAACAACAACATGTACTGGGATCTTGGCAGGCGCATACTCGCAGCGGCCAAGTTAGTGCGCCAGTACGAAAACCTGCGCATAATCTACATAACCAATTTCAAGTGTGGGCCTGACTCGTACCTCAAGCATTACGTCCGCAGCGCTTCGGGCAAGCCGTTCCTGACGCTTCAGTTTGACGGGCACAGCAACGACGCGGGCATGATGACACGCTGTGAGGCTTACCTGGATTCAACTGGTATTCTGCGTAGAGGTTCTTCCAAGCCTCGCACAAGCGAAGAACTGGCTCGAACGCGCTAAGGTCGAGTCATTGAGAATTTCACGCAGTGGCGGCCGAGAGGGCTGCCGTTACAGACGCTCGCTTGATTCGCCGTGATCGGGTCAACTGGCGGGTCTCTTCTTTGGCGACAGGAAATACTGGATTATTATCCCCGCTGCCGATATGGCGCACCATGTGATCAGAACGTCCCAATTCGTTTCTATTGTCTGGCGAAGCGATTGCTGATTGTTCAGACTCTCCTGTGTGACATCAAACCTTCTACCTGCCAGGGTGAAGATTCCCCACGCGACGTTGGCTGCCCCGACGAATGCTGTTCCCAGGATGATAAGCATCTTCTGAAAAAAGATCGCCAAGATTCCACCTGCCAGAGCCCCGACTGCACTCATCCAGTTCGGTGGTGCAAATCTCAGCCAGGCCGACAGCATCACGCCGCCAAGGGCGCCCACGTAAGCGCCCAACAGGAAGATGGCGACGTAGTAGAGCAGCAGCATCAGGAATATGCCCACCACCCCGCCGAGGATTCCACCGACGACGATCCACACAACCCGGCCGTCCATCATGCCCAGCATGACGCCGGCGACAGCGCCAAGGATGAGCCCCCACATGGCGAGCAGCAATCTGAAGATGCGGTATCCAAAGAAGCAGTTCATCGCGCCGGCGAGGATGGCAAGCCCGGCGGCGGCAATGTATACCCACTGGCTGATCTGAGAGTCACCTTCTGTCCCCGTGCCTGCGATGCCCGTGAAGAAGTCCATGCGGCTGCTCGTGCTCTATTTGTCGTTGCCCGTCACGGTTATAACTTCACCGCTCACGGTGACGGCGAAGTGTTTACCATCCGGGCCGTCCGCGCTTTGACGGAAAAGGATCATATTGGCGGGGCTATCCATTCGCAGTCCCGGCACATAGGTGTATGGCTGGTTCTTGTTGGCGGGATCCTTGGTGAGCTCTTCGGGAATAATGTCCTGCTCCACCATCGTTTGCAGGGATGGGGGGAACTTCCCGTCGTTGCTGTGGGCGTACATGATCGCCGCCTTTGCAAGGGATGTCAGATTCTGCTTGCTGGCAGTGTCTGCGGCGATATCGCGAGAATAGAGAACCGCCTCAACATATCCTCGCTCCACCCGGTCGGTCTTCTTCGATGCCTGTTCGCCATCCTGCGATGATGCCGGTGGGGGATTCTGCTTGCGGCAACCCGCAACGCTCAGGATCAGACCCCACATGGCCGTTGTTGCAACGATAGTGCGAAAGGCGTTCATTTGTGCTCTCCTTGTCCGGCGTCTACAAACCAAGCACGTCCAGCATAGAATACAGTCCGGGTTTCTTACCCGTCAACCATGCCGCCGCCCTCAGTGCTCCGCGCACGAATGTATCTCGCGTGTGCGCGCTGTGACCGATAGTGATTGTTTCGCCCAGGTTGCCGAAATGTACAGTATGCTCGCCAACCGTGTCTCCTATCCGCAGCGCGTGCATGCCGATCTCGCCTGCCTTGCGAGGGCACATTCCGCCTCGTCCAAGTTGGGCTACATCGCCATAGTCTTTTCCGGTGGCGGCGCAAATGCTCCTGGCCAGGGCAATCGCCGTACCGCTGGGGGCGTCTTTCTTGAACCGGTGGTGGGTTTCAGAAATCTCTATGTCGTAGTCTTCGCCAAGCGCCCTGGCTACCTGGGCGACGACACGCAGCAAAAGATTGACGCCCACAGACATATTGGCTGCGTGAACGATGGGTATATCTGATGAAGCCTCCGAAATCGTCGACAACTGCGAATCCGTCAACCCGGTCGTGCCGATCACCATGGCGATTTTCTGTGATCGGCATACATCGAGCCAGTGCAGAGTGCCCTCTGTTGTGCTGAAGTCGATGACGACGTGGGGTTTGTCCTGAATGTCGACAGAGACTTTCGTCCCGCAAGCGCCTTTGCCGGCGAGTTCGCCAATGTCGCTACCGAGGTCGGGACTTGTGGAAGTCTCAAAGGCCCCGGCGATTTCAAATTTGCCATCAGCTTCGAGGGCCAGTGCGGCTATGCGACGCCCCATTCTGCCGGCGGCTCCGGTAATTCCAATCTTTACGGTGTCAGCGATATCTTTCATGACTGAAGAATATCATATTCTATCTTGGCGGGCCAACGCAAAGAGCCGTTTCTCGTCTGATCGTCAATGTCCAATTGTTCGCAAAATCAGGTCCTTCATGGCCTTCGGGTCGTTGGGTAGTTTGCGACAGCGCGTTGGAAGTTCCATCAGGGCGTCTATCGCCGGGTGTCGGGCGACGTCTTTTCCTGTTGCCTCCTTTATGGCGGCGGGGAACTTTGCCGGGTGCGCGGTTGCGAGGCAGATTACCGGCGCGCCGTCTTTGGCAATCGGAGCGGCTACAGATACCCCAACGGCTGTGTGCGGGTCGAGAAGATAACCGTGCTCGGCATGAAATTCGCGTATGGTGTCAAGCACTTGTTGTTGGGACGCCGCACCCGCGATGAAATTCTTGTCAACCTTTCCCTGATCGTCAAGTTCAACGCTCAGCCTACCGGAGGCCGAGAATTGGGTCATCAGGTCCACCAGCTTTTCAGGATCGCACCCAACCTTGTAATAAAGATACCGCTCGAAATTGCTGGCGACCTGTATATCCATCGATGGTGTGCAGGTCTGGAAGACCTCGCTGGTTGAGTAAACCCCGGTATTGAAGAACCGGCTCAGAATGTCGTTGACGTTCGTGGCGAGGATGAGCTTTTCGATGGGAGCTCCCATGCGCATCGCATACCACCCTGCCAGGACGTCCCCGAAATTCCCGGTGGGAACGGCGAATCGCACCGGGGACGATCCGGTGGTCTTCTGCACGTCGAAGGCGGCTGTGAAGAAATATACAATCTGCGCGAGAACCCTTGCCCAGTTCACAGAGTTCACCGCGCCGAGACTGGTTTGGCGTTTGAAGTCGATATCACCTGCCAGACCTTTCATGATGCGCTGGCAGTCATCGAAGCTGCCTTCGATGGCGACGTTGTGTACGTTGTCATCAAGCACCGTTGTCATCTGTCGTTCCTGGATGGGCGAGACTCTTCCGGAGGGATGCATGATGAATATTCTGATTTGTTTCTTTCCGCGCACGCCATAAATGGCGGCCGAGCCGGTATCCCCGCTTGTCGCGCCGAGAATGTTAAGCTCTCCGCCCCGGTTTGCGAGAATGTACTCGAACAGGTTCCCCAGAAGCTGAAGTGCGACATCCTTGAACGCCAAAGTCGGCCCATGCCACAACTCGAGCACATGAACGTTACCAGCCTTGACAACAGGCGCTACCGCCGGGTCGAACGCCTCGGGTCGGTATGATGCCTCAATCATCTGTTGCAGATGCCCTTTGGGAATGTCACTTGAAAACAGGCTGATGATCTCTATTGCCAGCTCGTTGTATGTAAGTCCGCGCCAGTCATCGAGCCTGTCGGTAACGTCCGGAATTTCCTGGGGTATAAGCAGTCCGCCGTCGTCGGCAAGCCCCATCATGACGGCGTCCTGAAATTCAACTGGTTCGACTTTTCCCCGGGTGGAGATGTACTTCATATCTCTTCCTTTAATTGCAATTTACATGAACCCAAGCTCTCTAAGTCTGGATTCGGTGATTCCTTCACCCTTATTCATGTTATTCATGAAGTTAAGCACATATTTGCCGATTATGTCTGTTTCGACATTGACCTCATCGCCGCTG
>CAZWAT010000077.1:0-11699 GCA_964632015.1 uncultured Planctomycetaceae bacterium | reverse complement strand
CCCACCTCGCCTCATCAATTCCCCCGCCAACCCTAAATGGCCCTAACATAGTCCTAACCCTTGACATTTCCAAAAACGTCTCCGCGCGTGCTTCCAAGGGAACCCAAAGCCCCGCGCGTAGTCTGATGGGTTTTTCAGTGACTGGCTGAATTGTGTTGAGGGGCTATTTCAGCTAGACTTGATGGTGAGGGCGGTTATGAACCTTGATATCAGTGAATTGTTGAAGAGCTGGCCTTACGAACCGGGGCAGGTGACTGCGCGCCGGATTCGTGGAGATGACGGCAAGGATAAGATCCAGTTGCGGCTCGATCTGGGGATTTACCAGATGGAGGTGTCCGGCAGGCCCGACGGACAAAGGCCCCATGATTGCGATTCTTTGCTGGAGCATTTCGAGAACGAGTTGGCGATGTACCGTCGATCCAACGACGGGGATGAGGGGTTTTCGATCAACGAGCGCGACTGCGAGCTTCTGCGGTCCGAGGCGTCGATGTACTACCACAGGTATCTTGCGATGTTCATTTTGGAAGATTTCGACGCCGTCGAACGTGACACGTCGCATAGTATGAAGGTGATGGATTTCTGCGCGAAGTACGGCCACAGCGAGGCGGATCGCCTTCAGCTAGAGCAGTACCGCCCCTACGTGATCATGATGCACACGCGTGCCCGTGCGTTGCGGGCGTATCGTCGTAAGAGTCCCCAGGCCGCGATGAACGCGGTCAAGGCGGGCATCGAGCGGATACGCGACTTCTACACAAATCTGGGGCTTGAAAGCCAAACCATCGAAGAGCATACCGAGGTGGTGATACTCAAGGCGATGGTCAGTGAGATTGAGTCCCGTCTTCCAGTCGACCCGGTGGTGAAGATACGCAAGGCCCTTCACAAGGCGGTCAGCGAAGAGCGTTACGAGGACGCGGCGAATCTGCGCGACAGGCTCAGGGAGGTCAAGGCCCGCCAGGGCGCCAGGGACGATGATGACCAGTCCCATGACGAGTAATTGTGATGTTCTTGCCCGCGTGTGGGTTACATGCTAACATCAGTGTGGTTTGCTAGGGGCGTCCGCGAGGACTGAGAGCGACCCTTGGAACCTGATCGGCGAATTTTGCTGTAGTATTGCAAAGTGAGCCGCGGAGGAAAGCAGACCGGCTCGGGGGCTTTCACGCCGGCTGCGAGGCTTTATTACGGACGGATTCGCATTCCCGTCCGGAGAAGGAACTTGCATGACTCAACTTGAACAGGCCCGCAAGGGCATTATTACGACTCAGGTTAACCGTGTTGCTCAGCGTGAGAAGGTTTCTGCCCAGGCGATTCTCCAGGAGGTCGCTTCCGGCAGGCTGGTGATTCCGGCGAATGTTCTTCACGTTGGTGGGTTGGGGCCTGCGAAGCTCGACCCGTGCGGCATAGGCAGGTTGGTGACGACCAAGATCAACGCGAACATCGGTGCTTCGCCCAACAGCAGTTGCGAGAATCAGGAGCTTGTGAAGCTTCAGTGGGCGGTGAAATATGGTGCCGACGCGGTTATGGATTTGTCAACCGGTGGCGACCTCGACCGGATTCGAAGCAACATCATCGCCCATTCGACGGTTCCTATAGGTACGGTTCCGATGTATTCGATGATCGTGAACAAGGCGGTTGAGGATCTGACGCACGAGGACATACTCTCGGCGATTCGCAACCAGGCCCGTCAGGGGGTGGACTTTTTTACCATCCATGCAGGGTTGCTCAGAAAGCACGTGCCCCTTGCCCGCAAGCGTAAGCTGGGCATTGTTTCGCGGGGCGGGTCGCTGCTGGCGAAGTGGATGCTGCATCACGGCAGGGAAAACCCGATGTACGAGCTGTTCGATGACATCGCGGGCATCATGCACGAGTATGATGTTGCGTTCAGCCTTGGTGACGGGCTCAGGCCCGGGTGTCTTGCCGACGCCAGCGACGAGGCCCAGTTCGCCGAGCTTGACGTGCTTGGCGAGCTTGTCGAGCGGTCTCGCAAGATGGGCGTTCAGGCGATGGTCGAAGGCCCGGGTCATGTTCCGTTCGACCAGATCGAGATGAACATGAAGCGTCAGCAGAAGGTCTGTGACGGCGCGCCGTTCTACGTTCTTGGCCCGTTGGTGACGGACGCCTTTGCGGGTTACGATCACATTACCTCGGCTATCGGCGCGACGTCGGCTGCATATCACGGGGCGAGTTTTCTGTGCTATGTGACGCCGGCTGAGCACCTGGCGCTTCCGTCGCCGGAGGATGTCAAGCAGGGTTGCATTGCTTACAAGATTGCCGCCCACGCCGCGGATGTCGCGCGACATCTGAGCGGCGCCCGCGACTGGGATGACGCCGTTTCCGACGCGCGCGCGAGCTTCAACTGGTCAAAACAGTTCGAGTTGATGTTCGATGGCGAGAACGCCCGCGAGATCCGCGAACGGGACATCACCGAGCACAGCGAGTATTGCTCGATGTGCGGCCACGACTGGTGCGCGGTGCGAATAAGCAACGAACTCAAGAACGCGCCGCTGACGGATGAATAATCTCCATCACAGGCCGCCAGGCTTGGAGGGCGATGTCATTCTGTCGCAAGGTCGACAAACGCCTGGCCTCGCTGCTCGTAGTTAGTGAACATGTCGTAGCTTGCGCACGCGGGCGACAGCAATATTACGTCATCCTGTGTGGCGAGGTCCCGTGCGAGTTTGACAGCTTGGGCAAGGTCGCCGGCCTCGACGACGGGAACCTTGTTGTCGGCGTTATAGCGTTTTATTGCGTCCTGAATCTTCGTCGCGGTCGCGCCCATGGTAATGACCGCCTTGGCACGCGCGGCGAGGTGCTCACCAAGTTCTTCAAACTCGATGCCCTTGTCGTATCCGCCCACGATGATGATGACGCGACCTGGCGCGAACGACCCCAGGGCGACTATGGCCCCTCGTGGTGTGGTGCTTTTCGAGTCGTTGTAATATTTCACGCCGTCGCGCACGGCGACAAATTGAAGGCGGTGGGGCAGTGGGTGGAATTCCAGCAACGCCTCCTGTGCCTGCTTCCACGAGACGCCGAACTGTTTGGCGGCGACCCAGGCTGCCTGGGCGTTCGCCTGGTTGTGCCCGCCGGGAACCGTCAGCGAGAATGGCCTGGCGGGTACGGAGGAAAGATCGGGACCGGCGGCTTCACCGTCCACCAGAACCGCGCCCTGGAAAAACTCGACCCGCCCGGGCGCCTCTGCCGACCATGACGCGAGGATGGGATCGTTGGCGTTGAGAACGAGCACGTCATTATGCCGCTGAAAGCGGAAAATATTCTTCTTGGCCTGGGCATAGGCGTCCATCGTACCGTGCCTGTCAAGGTGGTTGGGCGCGAGGTTTGTCACTACCGCGACATAGGGGCTCAGGCGTATCACGGGTAGTTGTTCAAGCTGAAAGCTCGACAGCTCAAGCACCACTACGTGCGTTCTATCGATCTGGCCGAGCATTTCCAGCAGGCTCGTGCCTATGTTCCCGCCTACGTGGGTGGTGATGGTTGTGGCGAGAATCGCCCCGGTCATCGCGGTGGTGGTGCTCTTGCCCACGCTACCGGTAATTCCGACGATGGGCGCCCGGCAGCGTTGCATGAACAGGTTGATCTCGCTGGTGACGCAGACGCCTCTATTCCTTGCCTTCATCAGCAGGGGCATGTCGGGAGGCACAGCGGGGCTTACGACGAGCAAGTCCGCGTCGGTGAAATCTTCTTCAAGATGCCCCCCGAGGTGCAGCGCGACTTCTACGTTGCCCAGGGCACGTATGGAATCTTCAAGTTCCTCGCGCGTCGCCTTGTCAGATACGGTCACCTTCGCACCTTGCGATGCCAACCAGCGGGTTGCGCCAATGCCCCCGCCGAAACGTCCCAGCCCCACCACGGTGACTTTTTTGCCCGCGGGCGATTCGGCACTTGCCCGCTCTTCGTTGAGATTTCGCCTGGTCATATGCTCTCCACGGGTCCCAATGCAAGCATAGCAGCCTTAGACAGATCGTAACGACGGGCGAGGTCCATTACCTCATCCTCGGTGACGGAAAGCAGCCGATTTATCTGGTCGGGCAAGGACATGTAATCATTGCGATATATCCAATCTCCTGCAACATCCCCCAGCCTACCCATGGGCAGCTCGCCTTTGAGTGTGATACCGGTGGCGATTTTGTTTCTCGCCGCGCGCATCTGCAAGTCGGTTGGTCCTTCGTCCATGAACTTCGCCAGCGTCCCGCGCAAAGTATCGAGTGCCCTGGACGTCTTTCGGGGATCGGTTGACATGAAGGTCATGAATACCCCGGCGTTGTCCATGGTGGAATGGTGCAGGCTCACCTCGTCGGCAAGTGCGGTTTCGACAAGGTCGTAATAAAGCCTGCTACCCGTCTCGTCGCCAAGAAGCGTCGCGAGCACCTGTGCGGCAAATCGATCGTCGTCCCGCGCGTCCGGCGCGGGTGACATAAGCCCGATATGCTCTCGTACCAACCTGTTGTCGCGAATCACCTGTTTGGCGAAAGGGCCTGTAGGTGGGGGCGAGGGGTTTCTGGGGCGACAGTCGCCCGTCCATCGGCTACAGAGCGTTTCGGCGGTGTTCACGAGCCAGTCGACGTCGACCTTTCCCGTCGCTGCCAGTACGATGTTGCCTGGCGCGTATTGTTGGCGAAAGAATTGCCTCATCTGGTCCGGTGTCATCGCGGCGACGGTGCGTGGTGTGCCAAGTATAACGTTGCCCAGTGGGTGCTCGCGGAAGTAAAGCGACATGAGCGTGTCATAAACCCTGAATCGAGGCTGGTCTTCGTACAGGGCGATTTCTTCAAGTATTACGCTTTTTTCGGTTTCAAAATCTTCGTCGAGCAGGGCGGGTCTCATTATGTCGGTCATGATGTCCATGAGCGTTGGAAGGTGCTCGGGGATCACCGAGGCATAGTAGACGGTGGTTTCTTCGGTGGTGGCGGCGTTGTAGTCGGCGCCTATCTCGTCGAAGTGTCGGTTCACATCACAGGCCGACCTGTTGGGCGTACCCTTGAACATCATGTGTTCGAGGAAGTGGCTCATGCCTGAAAGCTCGGGTTTTTCATCCCTGCTTCCGGTCTTGACGAAGAACCCCGCAGCGGTTGTGACGGCCGATGGGTTGGACTCGGCAACGACCGTGAGGCCATTACCTAATATGGTCTGGAAAAAATGCATATATTAGTACATACACTCCGTTTGAAGCGGCTCTGGGCCTATCTGCACCATTGTGAACTGTCTTGCCGGCCAGTGCCGGGCGTATTGAAGCACGTCGTCGGGCGTGATCGCGTCGATGGCGTTGGATAGTTCCGCGAGCGTCCTGAGCCTGCGAAGATGCAGCCAGTCCGAGCACAACACCGACGACCTGGACGAGGTCGATTCGCCCTGCATTATCAGGGAGCTTTTGAGCTGGGCCCGCGATCGCGCGAGTTCTTCCTCGGTGACGCCCTTTGCGATTCGCGTGAGTTCCTCGACCATCACTTCCAGCGTCTGCTGGGCTCGCTGGGGCGTGGTACCGGCGGTGGTGAAGAGACCCGCGAAGTTTCTGATGGCGCTGTATCGGCTTGAAACGTTGTATACCAGCCCGCGTTTGTCTCGTAGTTCGGTCATCAACCTGCTGCTCATTCCGCCTGACAGCACCGACTCGGCGAGTCTCGCGGCGTAGTGCTGTGCGTGCCCCGCTGGCGGGGCCTCATGTGCAAGGGCGATGTATACCTGCGAGGTGTCTTTCTGGACGAACAGCGTATCTTTGGCGGGCGGTTTGAGCACGAGTGGTTGGGGTTTCGGGCCTGCCCAGTCGCCAAGCAGCTCGTCGGCGTGTTCGCAGAAGGCGGGCCAATCCACCTGTCCGGCGACGGAGATGATGACGCCGTGTGGGGTGAGGCTTTTTTGTGCGTGTTCGCGGAGCGCCCCTGGGGTGATGTTCGCCAGCGAGCATGCATTGCCGAAGATGTTCCGTCCCATAGGCCAGGGGTAGAACCGTTCCCGCAGCAGGTTGTTGCATTTTCGTGCGGGCTCGTCTTCGAGCGATTCGAGGTCTGCCGATGTCAGTTCGCGGCAGGGCTCGAACGGGTCGTCGTCGAAGTTGGGTCGTCGGAGGATATCGGCGTAGATTTCGAGCACCTCGCGCAGATTCGTGCCAAGCTGTACTGTGGAAAACTGAAGATGCTCGCTGATGACGTTCTCTCCGCGTTCGCTACCCAGTGCGTCGAGGGCGTCGTTAAGCTGTCTGGACGTTTGTCCGGCGGCTCCGCGCATCATCCACTGCACAAGGATGGCGGCTGCGCCTTCCATGCCTTCCGGGTCGTGTGCTGCGCCCACGGGCACGACAATTGTCATCGCCGCCGAGGAAACTCCCTCCATCGGCTGACCCAACAATGTAATGCCGTTTGGCATCTCGCGGATGAACAGATTCTGACTCACGAATTCTCCATTCAGACCCTTGCAGCGTGGAATTCTAGCCGTATCAGGCCCAAAGGTCTATACCCGGGTGGTTTGTGGGCAAAAGAGTGCGAATGTTTATTGACACGTCCGCGGGTAAGTTATATTTGTTGCAAGTTTGCCGGTTCGCTCGAAGCGTTTTTGGGCCTGGCGAAGGCAGTCGGAGTTGTTCGAGGAATGGATCACAATGTCAAGATCGTCACGAAGCAGGGCCTCTGAGATGGGGTTGCTCAGGTGTGACCAGTTCATACCGTCGGAGGTTCACAAGACGCCCGAGTCTGTGATGAAGCTGCCTTTGCCCAAGCGGATCGGGGCATTGATAAAGCTGCACGGCACGCCGTTGATGGTGATATCCGCTGGTGTTCTGGAGTCGCAATACAAGCGGTTTTGTCGCAGGCTTGGGCGGGTCACGCCGTATTACGCGGTGAAGGCGAATCCGCATGGCGATATAATCAAGCGGCTTAACGCGATGGGCAGTTGCTTCGACGTGGCAAGCGAGGGGGAGTTGAGGCACGTTCTTGGACAGGGCGTCCGGCCTGACAGAATCATATTCGCCAACACGATCAAGCGTCCCGAGGCGCTGGAGTTCGCGCGAAAGGCGAGTGTCGACCTGGTTACGTTCGACAACGAGCCGGAGCTTTACAAGATCGCCAAGTATGCCCCCGGATGTGGCGTCATGGCGAGAATGAAGGTGGCGAATATCGGTAGCGTCGTCGAGTTGTCGCTGAAGTTTGGCGCGGACGAAGACCAGATTGTCCCCATGCTTCTCAAGGCAAAGTCGCTGGGGCTCAGGCCCGAGGGCATAAGCTTTCACGTCGGTAGCCAGTGCACCAATATAGAAAATTACCTGCGGGCGCTCGAGACGACAGCTCAGCTTCTGGCGGTGGCGAATGACGAGGGGCTCAAGCTCAGAACCGTCAACATCGGCGGGGGTTTTCCAATAAAACACTTCCGCGACGACAAGTACAGCATCGACACTTTCGCCGGGCGCATCTCCAAAGAGCTCGACAGGCTCTTCGCAAAGGACATTCGCATCATCGCCGAACCTGGCAGGGCGATTGTCGGTCCGGCGGGCATGCTCATCACAAGAGTGGCAGGGCGGTCGATACGCAACAACAAAAACTATTATTACCTGGACGATGGCCTGTACGGCGACTTCTCGGGGATGGTGTTCGACCATGCCAAGTACGAGTTCCGCACGCTGATCAAGACGCAGAAATACCTTAGCATTCTCGCCGGGCCGACGTGCGATAGTTTCGACACCATCTCGCTCAGCCAGGAGCTTCCCGAGCTTGACGTGGGCAATGTCATTTACGTGCCCAACATCGGCGCTTACAGTTGTGCAAGCGCGATATTCTTCAACGGTATCGCCCCGGCGAAGGTCATCGTCGCCTAGCGGTTTGGCCCGTCAACGGGACGGTTGAGGATGACGGTGAAGTCGTTGGGCAGGTAATCGTCGAGCAGTTTCGCGGTGCAATCGAGCTTGTGTGCAAGGCTCAATACCACCAGCGGGTTGTGGTAGAAATATGTATCGTCATCGCATGCGCATCTGTGGTGAAGCAGGTTGACGACCAGGGATTTTCGGCACAGGTTGAACATGGTCGCCAGTGCGTGGGGCATGAACTGAAGGTTGTTGCCCAGGTTCAGATTGAGCGTGCCCGAGCAGAACACCACGTCGAAGTCGCCGGGCTTGAACGGGTTTTGCGAACCGAAGATGTCGCCGCAGACGAACGTGCCCGTGGGCTGGTGGCGGCGTGCCTGTTCCACCATCTTGGGGGTGATGTCCACGCCGGTATAATCAACCACGATGCCCCGCGCCCGCAGATATCCAAGCAGATCTCCAAGCCCGCTTCCGACATCCAGCAGGCGGGCGCCTTCGATGTCGACGTTGTTTGTGAGCACCTCGAAACGTTTTTGCTGCGAAAACTCGCTCGCCCAGTCGAGGATGTCGTAGTTGTCTCGCTGGGGCGAGATTCGCCACTCGTAATGCTTACGGATTCGGCCTTGCGTTTCGCCTATGTGTGAGTCTGTCATGGCTTTTATCCCGTCGATCGGGGGTTATACGTCGTCGAAGGTCTGGCGTTCTTCGTAAATCCTCGCCCCTTGCACCACCCGGTGATAGAACTGTTCACCGCCGAGGGCAAGACACCAGGGTAGTATAGCACCCCGGCTGTCCCAGTAGTCCATGTTCGCGAGCTGCCAGTCCCTGTCGATCCGCTCGATGGTTTTGCGGGTAAGCTCTTCGAGAATTGGCTTCATTTGTTTCCAGACATTTCGCATTTGCTCGGCGGGGGCGTTCGATTGGGCAAGTGCCCGGCGCTGATCGTCCAACGAGTCAAGCTTGGCGGTCAGTTGGGGGAAGTTCTTCTTTCGCCATACCCGACGGTCTGCCTCGGAGGATAGCTGACTCAAATTCCATGCGCTGTCGCCGCGTATCTGTTCCCAACGTTCGCCAAGTTCCCTGGCGGCGATGACGTCGTTCGAAAAAGCCGAAGAGAGATGGGCTGGAAGTTGAATTGGTGTATCAACATATCTCAATCTATCTAATAATCTCAGCCTTACCCGCATTATTGGTTTGACGGGGCATTTGACAAGGTTGAGCTTTTTCAACAACCATTCGAGCCTGGTCGCGGCAGGGGAGTATAGCGAACCAAGATAGGGCAGGGCGAGTGCGGCGCCCTGGCCGATACGCGCCTGAATCATCAGCAATATCGCCTTGCCCACCAGGCAGCGGACGCCGAACGCCGAAAGCTCATCCACCGGAATCGCGCCACCCGCACCAAGCCTGAACGCCTTGTCGGGAAGCACAAGCATGTTGTCGCGAAGAAAAACCTCCGATCGAACCATGTGCCCCTGGTAGTTGTACACCGCGAAGAAGGGCAGCTCGCCCGCCGAGGTGTCAAGCGGGTGCAGGTCGCTGTTGGTGTCGTCCAGTGCCTGGTTATACACCTGCGAAAGCAGGTCATACTGGCGGGTGAACAGTTCCAGCAGGTCCAATTGGTCGCGATCTCGTCCAAGTTCGAACAGCCTCGACGTCGTGTCGATCGACACCCCGTCGCGGGGCCCCATATCCCCGTCCAGCCATTGGCGGTACAGGTCGATCAGCTTGCCCTTGCTGTGTGTTTCAAGAAGTGTGTTGATTACCGACTGTTGTTGCTCCCACCAGGTTTTAAGCATTTCCTGGCTCTGATCGGCGGGGAAAGATCGCATCATGTCCGCCCGGGCGATGTCGAGAAGCTTGATCAGCCACGGGCGAATCTGAGACACATCCAGGTCGCCGAGCACGCGGTGTCTGCGGGCATCGCCCACGTAACTTGACCCGACCAGTTGCCAGTTATCCGAGGGCGAATAGCGTTCGTACAGGTCGTCGATGGTTGTGCCCAGTGCCTTTGCCAGCGCCTTGGTGGTCATGCCCGTCATTGGTTCCCAAAGGCGTATGTCCACCGGAACCCTGCCGAGGAACTCGCTATAAAACATCGCTGCCCCCCAGTCGGCGCCGCCGGTTTTGTAGTATCTTTCCCGCTCGATTCGCAGATCAACCGAGTTTACGCCCGCTCCGTGCCTGGTGTAGGCGACGTCCACGTCTTCGAGAAACTGCGTGGGAAAGTACCCGTTGCTTCCCAGGGCGTGCAGCTTGGGGGGCACGTCCCAGAGGGAGTTGCAGTTCTGGTCGATGCTGTATATCAGCTTCTCAGTTGAAGTCAATTTTGGTTACCGTTTGCAGTCCTGACGCTTCGAGCAGGTCTTTTTGAATGGTTCCTGTGAAGATGAAGCGAATGACGGTTTCAAGGCACACGTCGTCCACATTGCCGTGTTTGTCTATTGAGAAGTAGATTTTGAGAACGTCACCGCTTCGTGCGTGCACCAGTACGGGTTTTTTGCCGGTTCGATACTCATCGGGCCAGTTGCGGGCGAGAGTGGTGAGTATGGCCGCCGAAGCCGAACCGGTTCCGCACGCGAGTGTTTCGCCCTCGACGCCGAACTCGTAGGTTCGCACCGCGATTTCACCCTCGTCGAGCACCTGCACGAAGTTGGCGTTCACGCCCCTTGGCGCGAATGCCTGATGGTGTCTGACGAGTTTACCGATCGCGTCCACGTCGAGCTTGTCAAGGTCTTCGATCCACGTGACGGTGTGGGGTACGCCGGTGACAACATAGTCGCACTTCAGAATGTCGCCGTTGACCTCAAGCTCGATATTATGCCGGATATCTTCTGGTATCGGAATGCACACGCGCGTGTAGTTGCCCTCGCTGTTGGTTCCCCTGACAACGCCGGCGGGGGTTAGAATCTTGACCTCCCGCGGTTCGAGCCACCGGTTGAGCATAACCCAGTGCACGAAGCACCCTACGCCATTTCCGCAGAGTTCCACCTCTGACCCGTCGGCCTCGAAGAACCTCGCGGCGATGTCGGAAAAATCTTCAACCTCTGTCGCGCAGGCAAAGATCACCCCATCGGCCCCGATGCCCAGACCTCTTCGGCACAAGGCGTTGGCGAACCGCCTGATGTGT
The DNA here is from genome assembly GCA_964632015.1 of uncultured Planctomycetaceae bacterium. Lineage (GTDB taxonomy): Bacteria > Planctomycetota > Phycisphaerae > SM23-33 > SM23-33 > JAAYCO01. The sequence goes on along the minus strand of CAZWAT010000077.1, from coordinate 768 downwards.
GGCGGGGAGTTTATCAACCTGTCATATTTTCCGTCGCGGTTGTCGATGCAGACGAAATCGTTTCCGCTGCCTGAAAGTTTGGCAAATTCAAGTTTCATGTTCGTCACCGGGCATAAAATAAAGCCGGGCGCGTCAGTCGGGCGCGGGTTGTTGAGTACCATCCGGCGCTTTATACGCGTAGACCCGTGTCCTGAAGTTTGGCAGATCGATGGGCTCAAGTCCAGCCAGTAACGGAACATTCACCGGATCTTCGGGAAGATGCCTCAAAAGCTCCTGACTGAACGCCACCACGGCAAACGTCTTTGAGTTCGTGCCTCTTATCCTGCCCAGCAATGCCTGATCCGAGCTCATATCCTGTGGATTGAGCCTCCACCAGATCGGGCTGTTCCTTATGAACTGCTCAGCCGGAGCCGAGGCGTACAGGGCAATTCTAGCGTCGTCGCACAGAATGGCGCCCTGCCCGCGCAGCATTTTTCCGACGTGTCGGTAGCTGTCCCGCCCACGGTGCAGGCAGGGCACGCCTCCGACGAACATGGCGATGGAGATCACCACCAGCGCACCCAAGCGGGTCTTTGCGACTTGTCTGAGGTAGTTGCCCGCCCCCAACCTGCCCGCCAGGCGCACGAGCATTTCGAGCCCTGCCCCGGCGCATGGCATCAGCAGCAGCATTGCCATAAGCGAATGCCTGCTGGAGACGTACCCAGGTCCAAGCTTGTTTTCAAGGGCTGCGAGAACCGGCACCATGACCGCGGTGGCCATTATCATTAC
>CAZWAT010000076.1:0-11747 GCA_964632015.1 uncultured Planctomycetaceae bacterium | reverse complement strand
AGAGAGTTGTTTTCTTGCATCCACTAGTTTCTGCGCCTGGGAAGAGGCGGCAATTGCCTTACCCAGACTTTGGGCCAGTTCCATCACCTGTTCCATATCCGTTTTCTCCTGAAATACTCTAATCAGTCTACCAATGAATCCGGCGACATTCCACTTCAGACCGGCCCGTCTTGCCGGATTAACTCGCCAACAGGATTACTACACCTTATAATTTTGCCAGAGGTAAATCATGCCCAAGAGATATCTTGAAGTGATATTGAAGCATCTTGCAGATAAGGACTACCATCCGCTAAAGCCACGCCAGCTCGCCAAACGCATGGGAGTCGCCGAAGAGGAATACGGGCCGTTTCGCCAGGCGATAAAACAGCTCCACGACGGGGGCAGAATCGTCCTTGGCGCCAAAGACTCGCTGATGCTTCCCGAAATCTCCAACAGGATCGAAGGTTACTACCGGGCGAATCCCAGGGGGTTTGGCTTTATCGAGCCGCTGAGTCCGAATTCCCATGGTGACCTGTTCATTCCGCCCCGCAAGTCACTCAACGCTCTGAACGGCGACACGGTCGTCGCAAAGGTCATCCGCCAGGGCAAGCGTGAAGGCAGGGACGCCTACGCGGGCGAGATAATAGAGATTCTCAAGCGTGCACACAACCGGTTTGTCGGAACGCTTGACCGCGTAGACAACACCTGGTTCGTCTTGCCTGACGGAACGCACATGTCCAAGCCGATAATCGTGCGGGACATAAGCGCCGCCGCCCCCAAGGCGGGCACGAAGGTCGTCGTAGAGATAATCCATTACGGCGACGACAAGGAACTGCCAAGCGGCGTGCTGGTCGAGAAGATCGGCAAGGGAGGCTCGCTGGAGGTCGAAACAACAGCGGTGATTCGTGCCCATGGCCTGGACGACGTGTTTTCAGAATCGGCCCTTGGTGACGCCAGGCGGTCGATCGCATCTTTCGAGGACACTGACGCGACGGGCAGAGAAGACATCACCCACATGACGGTGGTCACCATCGATCCGCCGGACGCTCGCGATTTCGACGATGCGATCAGCCTGACCAGGGATGATTCTTCCGGTCATGTCACGCTTGGAGTTCACATTGCGGACGTTTCTCACTTCGTACCCGAAGGAAGCGACCTTGACGCCGAGGCGCGGGGGCGGGGGTTGAGCGTTTATTTTCCCCGACGAGTCGTGCCCATGCTGCCGGAGGTTCTATCGAACGGCGTGTGCTCGCTTCAGGAGGGTCAACGGCGGTTCTGCAAGAGCGTCTTCATTACCTATGACGAGGACGCCGAGATCGTCTCGACGCGTTTCGCCGAGACGGTGGTATCTTCATCACGTCGCCTGACCTACAAGGACGCCCAGAACATCTGCGACGGCAAGGTCGGCAGGATGAAGCCTGGTATTATAAACCTTGTCAAGCGGATGGAATCGCTCGCCCGCGCGATCGAGGCACGCAGACGCAAGGCGGGCATGCTGCACCTTGACCTGCCCGAGGTCGAGCTTGTGCTTGACGAGCACGACCATGTGATTGACGCCGTACCCGAGGACGATGCGTACAGCCACACCATCATTGAAATGTTCATGGTCGAAGCCAACGAAGCCGTCGCCGAACTGATGAACGGTTTGTCCAGGCCTATACTCCGTCGTGTGCATCCAGAGCCCGACTCGCACGGTTCGAAGAACCTCGTGGCGTTCATTCAAGCATGCGGCCATCGTCTTCCGGCGAATCTTTCAAAGCGGGATATCCAGAAGCTGCTCGATGCGGTGAAGGGCAAGCCCGAAAGCTACGCCGTGAACCTGGCGATTCTCAAGACGTTTGAGCAGGCTGAGTATTCGCCGATGCTTATCGGGCATTTCGCGTTGGCGTCGAAGCATTATTGTCACTTCACCAGTCCCATCCGGCGGTATCCGGACCTGACGGTTCATCGCATGCTTGGCAAATATTGCCGGGGCGAGCTGAAGCATCGCCCGCCTGAAGACATGTCAGAGCTGATCGGGCTGGGCGAGCATTGTTCTGCCCTTGAAAGACGGGCGCAGGCGGCGGAGGACGAGCTGCGCGAGGTGCTGGTTCTTCAGTACCTCAAGACCAGGCTTGGCGAGGTTTTCGAGGGTGTGGTGACGGGGCTGACGAATTTCGGCATGTTCGTTCAGCTCACGCGTTTCCTTGTTGACGGGCTGATGCGAATCGAGGACATCGGCGACGACTGGTGGCAGGTGGACGCCCGCCTGGGGCACATCCGCGGCGAGATGAGCGGCAGGACATTCAGAATCGGCGACACCGTGCGGGTGCGAATAGCGACCGTCGACGAGGCCCGTCGACAACTCAACGTCGTGCCCGCCAAGGCGATCAACGGCGCCAAGGGGAAGGCGAAAAAGAAGAAGGCACGCGTCGGAAAACCGAAGGCGGTGAAGAAGCCCCGCGCTACGGGCAGAAAGTCAAAGATCCCAAGCCGGCGTGCAAAGGGCAAGCGAAGCTGACCCGCCTGCGAGTCCTGAGCGTTCACTTAGCGCCGCCCAGCAGAACGTTCAGCAATGTTCGCTGGAAGTGAAGCCGATTCTCCGCCTCTTCAATAATGGTATTGGCGTGCCGCTCGAAGGCATCGTCGGTGATCTCAAGGTCCCGGTACGCGGGCAGGCAGTGCAGTACTATCGCGTGCTTCGGGGCAGCGGATAGAAGATCGGCGTTGATCTGAAAACCCGCCAGGTCCCTCAGTCGCTTGTTGCGTTCCTCCTCCTGCCCCATCGATACCCACGTGTCGGTATAGATTACGTCGGCATCCTTGACGGCTGCGATCGCGTCGCGCTGAAGCTGATATGAACCAGCACCGGTTTTGAGCATGAGCGAGGTCGATTCTTCGTCAAGCTCGTATCCTTCGGGGCTGGAGAGGATGAACTTCATGCCCAGTTTCGCGCATGCAAAGCCAAGGCTGCGGGCGACGTTGTTCCCATCGCCAACGAACACCATCACCCTTCCCTTCAGCGAGCCGAAAGTTTCTTTAATGGTCATCATGTCCGCCATCGCCTGGCATGGATGCGAGTAGTCGGTCAGTCCGTTGATTACCGGGCGGGGGCTGTGCGCTGCAAGCTCGACGACTATGTCGTGACTGAACGTTCTTGCCATAATGCCATCGCACATTCTTCCCAGAACGCGAGCGATATCCTTCACGGGTTCGCGTTTGCCAAGCCCGATGTCTGCCTGCGTAAGGTAAAGGGCGTGTCCACCAAGGTGGGTCATGGCCGTCTCGAAGCTGACCCTTGTGCGGAGTGAGGGTTTCTCGAAAATCATGGCCAGCGTCTTGTGTTTAAGGGTTTGGGGAAGCTTGCCCGCCCCGAACGCAATCTTGTCGGCTATTGCCAGATCAAGCAGTTCTTCCAGCTTTGAAGGTTCAAAATCACGAACATTGATGAAGTCTTTCATCACCGGCTCCGTAAATAGTTATTCTATCCACCGTCAGAGGCGTAATTGGTCGTGGCGATTGCGGCGAATCAACCTGTCACCGGCGGGCCTTGAGAATCCCTGTATATAAGCGTGCCCACTCCGCGATCGCTGAAGATTTCCAGCAGAAGAGCGTGCGGGGTTCTACCGTCGATGATATGCGCGCGTCGCACGCCGCCTTCGAGCGCTCGCAGGCAGGCTTCGACCTTGGGCAGCATGCCCGTACCAATGGTTCCGTCCTCGATCATTGAACGTATTTCGGATTCGCGTATCTGGGCAATCAGGCTCTGTGGGTCGTTGACATCTCTTCGGATACCGTGGGTATCGCTGACGACGACAAGTTTTTCGGCCTTGAGGGCAGCCGCCACCTCGCCCGCAGCCGTATCGGCATTGCAGTTGAGCTTACCGCCTATCTTGTCCCTGGCGACAGGCGCGATGACCGGAACGGTATCCGCCTTGCACAGAAGATCAAGCAGCTTTTTGTTGACGCTTGTGACTCGCCCCACCAGTCCAAGGTCTATCTTTCTGCCATCCTGTTCGAGGAAGAGTTTTTCGCCAAACAGCACCCCGCTTGAAAGCGAGTGCAGCCCCATCGCGCTTGACCCAAGAGTCTCGATGGTGGCGACTATCTGGCGGTTGAGCTCGTTGCACAGCACGTGCTCGACCACGGTAAGCGTTCGCTGGTCTGTATATCGTCTACCCTGAACGAACTGAACTTCCATGCCCCGTTTCTGCATCGCCTCGCTGATGGCCTTTCCACCACCATGAACGATCACGGGCCTCATTCCCACGGTATTCATGAAAACCACGTCGGTCAGAATATTCGCCATCGCTAGTTCGTCGTCCATCACTGAACCGCCGAACTTTATGACGACCACGCGTTCATTGAACCGTTGAATGTATCCCAGGGCCTCAATCAGCGTCTGGGCTTTTTGGATGGCTTCGTCCACTGGTTCTCTCCGTGAAAAACCTAGACAACTACCACTCCAGGGGCGACAAGTCAATGCATTTGCCGCCCCCGCAGAAGCTCGAAGCTCCCGATCACGAAACACGCGAGGCGGCATGTGGGGAAATCTGGACGCCGACGCACTATCCTGTTACCCTGATCGTACCTGAATATCGATGAAGCCCATATTTACACATTATGGCCGGCGTGAAATACTGCTGTGCTCGACAGTCTGTGCCTCGGCGTGCTTCGCGCTGGCGGCGGCGGCGCGCGGAATTCACCCGTTGTGGGCGATTGGACTGGTGGTTCCTGGCACTTTGTGGGCGTGGGTGTTGTGGTTCTTTCGTGATCCCCAACGCGACACCCCCCAGGGCAAGGGTCTGCTCATCGCCCCCGCCGACGGAGTCGTTACAGATATCACCCAGGTGGGCGACCGCAGCCCCCTCGGCTGCGATGGCGTCAAGATCGGCATATTCATGAGCGTGTTCGACGTGCACGTGAACCGCTCCCCCGCCGAGGCGCGTGTGGTGAAGGTCGAGCATGTCGAGGGACTGTTTCTCGACGCCCGGGATGAAAACGCGGGCGAAAAAAACGAGTCCGCGACCATCCACCTCACCATCGAGAACGACAAGGGCGAAAGTCTTCCTCTCGTCGTGCGCCAGGTGGCCGGGCTGATCGCCAGAAGAATCGTCACCGATCTTCAGCCAGGTCAGCACATCCAACGAGGCGAAAGAATAGGCATGATAAAGTTCGGCTCAAGACTGGAAATATTCGTTCCAACACAACTTGTGCATAAAGTACTCGTCGCGCCAGGCCAAAAAACCCGTGCTGGTTTGACTGTGCTTGCGACGTCAGGTGAATAATAATGATGAACGACCTCGAAGAAAACGTGGAAGTATCCGACATTTGCGACTCGGCTTCCGCCGGGGGTCCAACAGACATGAAGCACAGAATCCTTCGCAGCACCGCACTATTGCCCGCGATGTTCACGATATCGAACGGTCTGCTGGGCTTCGCAGCCATTCACTACGCCACCAAAGACGGGCTGGCGGATACCACCATGAGCAACCTCGTCTTTGCGTCCTGGCTGCTTGTGGCGGCGATGGTGTGCGATATGCTTGACGGAAGACTCGCCCGGATGACCCGTCGCACCAGTGATTTCGGTGGGCAGCTTGACAGTCTTTGCGACATCATCAGCTTCGGCGTGGCGCCGGCCATCATCATGCAGCGTATGGTCGTGTTCGCCCTTAGAGGCATGAGGGACGACATCGCCTTCATCCCTGCCGAGAGAATCGCATTGATGGTCGCGGGGGTGTACGTCGCTTGCACCACCCTTCGCCTGGCAAGATTCAACGTCGAAAATGAACCTGACGAGTCCGCCCACATGAACTTTTCGGGCATGCCCTCCCCCGCCGCCGCCGCAAATATCATCGCCTTGGTGCTGCTGGCCGGACGGGCGATTGAAAAGAACTGGCTGGGTGGAAACTGGGTCTTCATCCTTTCCAGCGTGGTTCTTCCGATAATCACTCTGACGACTGCCCTGCTGATGGTCGGAAGGGTTCGGTATCCTCACCTGGTGAATCAGTACATCCGGGGCAAAAAGCCATTCAGCTATCTCGTGAAGCTGGTCGTGGTTGTTCTGGCGCTGCTTATCGAGCCGATTGTAACCGCGGCGTTGGCGACAGTGGGTTATACGCTGCTTGGCCTGGTGCAGGCGCTTATTGACAGGTTCCACAAGGGTCGGCCCAGGTTGGCGAAGCAATAGAAACCCCCGACGGGAAGGAATCTAGGGTTATAGGAGTCTTGGGCTTTATGCCCGGGCCGATGATGAGTTACAATCGTGCCATGCCTATTCGTGTTCTATCAACCCACCTGGTCAACAAGATAGCCGCCGGCGAGGTCATTGAACGTCCCGCCAGCGTCGTCAAGGAGCTTGTCGAAAACTCCATCGACGCCGGCGCCGGAACGATCGACGTGGCCATTGAAGACGGGGGCAAGCGCCTTATCCGCGTTACTGACGACGGGGCGGGCATGAGCGTAGAAGATCTCGCACTTGCTTTCACGCCACACGCCACCAGCAAGATTCAGGCGGAAGACGACCTGTACTCCATAAGCACAATGGGGTTTCGGGGCGAGGCGCTGGCGTCGATAGCATCCATCAGCCACGCTCATATAAGATCCCGGCGAAAAGAAGATGACGCCGGCGCTGAGATCGACAACACCGACCAGTCCACCGGCGAGCCCAGGCCTTGCGCATCAGCGCCGGGAACATCACTGACCATTCGCGACCTGTTCTACAACACGCCCGCCCGGCGAAAGTTCATGCGAACCGCGGCTACGGAGATGGGCCACGTCAGCGAACAAATTGCCAGAATCGCACTGCCCAATCCGCAGGTGGCGTTCACGCTCACCCACAACGGTAGGAGCATTCACAACCTCCCGCCCGCCCAGAGCACCCGGCAACGAGTGAAAGACCTCTTCGGCCAGCAGGTGTGCGATGAGCTTCTGTCAATCGTTCAGCGTCCCACAGGGATTGCAGTGGCGGGGCTGATCTCATCACCGATGTCGCTGAGGGCGTCAAATCGATGGCAGTACTGCTTTCTCAATGGTAGATACATACGCGACAGGCTGATCGCGCACGCACTCAAGGAGGCGTACCGCGGGATGGGCGATCCGAACCGATGGCCCGCAGTGTTCCTGTTCATCGAGATCGACCCGGCGGAGGTTGACGTAAACGTTCACCCCACGAAAATCGAGGTGCGTTTCCGCGACAGTCAGCGTATTCACGGGGAAGTACTCGCCGCCCTGCGACAGACTCTCAACCAGGCGCCAGGCCCGAAGCTCGAAGACCTTGAAAATGGCGAATCCATCCGCTCGGGCGACGCACAGATCGACAGCAGACGCGAATCGATCCGAAAGGCGATGGAGGATTTTTTCAAATCCCAGCCTCCGCCCGAGCCAAGACTCGACTTCAGGTCTTCCAAGCCTCGATATGAGTCGCCTCAGCCTGGGGGCGATTTCCACCAGACCACGCCCCCGACGGACGAGGTTTCCACGCCTGCTCTCGAACACCGGCCGGTGAAGTACGATGCCACCGTCGAAGAGCCCGTCCAATCGCCTTGCGATGATGTGGCACGCGACACAGGACGATTCGGGGGCATTATGCAGGTGCATGATTCGTACATCGTCTCTTCCGACCAGCAGGGCCTGGTTATCGTAGACCAACACGCCCTGCACGAGAGGATAATCTATAACGACCTCAAGACCCGCATCGAGCAAGGCGGGCTTGAAGGGCAGAGAATGCTGCTTCCGTCAACTATTACTGTGCGAGCGTCAGAGGCTGACCTGCTGACAAGGCATGCGGAAATGCTTAACAGGCTGGGGATCGAGATTTCGCAGTTCGGCCCGGACACGGTGGCGATTCAGCAGTTTCCGCTCATGCTCGCGAATCGAGGCGTCAGACCCGAAGGGTTCCTTCGCGAACTACTGGATCGACTAGGCGAAGATGAATCTACAGGCCCTGAACATCTACTTGAGGATATACTTGAGATGATGGCCTGCAAGGCGGCGATCAAGGCGGGCGAGTCGATGAGCGAAGACGAAATGCGCGAGCTGCTTGGCAAACTCGGACAGGCCGACAAAAGTTCAGCATGTCCGCATGGCAGGCCCACCACGCTGAGATTGAGCATCAAAGACCTCCACAGGCAGTTCAAAAGGCTCTAGCAACCAATGGAATCTTGCCCATCCGCCAGGTATTGTGTAGTTTTGGAACTGATGACTCGCCGCTGTCGACGCGTCGGTTTTGCGGAGGCGTTATGACTCGAACAACATTTGTTTCATGCATCGTGGCGGTAGTCACATGCGCGGGGTGCGGCCCCGCCAGGCACGCCGAGTCGCTTATCACCCCCGAGTCGAGCTTCAGCCTGCCAGACTACCTGCTATGGTCGGACGCTTCCGCGACGCGCCAGGGCATTCAGTGCGTCGAGCTGAGGATGCATGACGGAACCATGATCGACGGGTGGGTTCTGCCCTCATCCACCAGACCCGCGAAGGGAACCATGGTGCTGCTGCACGGCATTAACGAAAGCAAGGCAAGCTGGCCATACCACGGTATCGCCGAAAGACTCGCCCGGAAAGGTTATGATGTCGTGCTTCCCGACCTGCGAGCACATGGCGACAGCGGCGGAAAATACATCACCTTCGGCGTACAAGAGAAATTCGACATCAAAGCCCTGATAAACGACCTGAAACGCCAGGGATTGGTCGAAGGCGATATTTTCGTTTTTGGCGTCAATTACGGGGCGGACGTGGCGTTGCAATATGCAGCCATCGACCAACGGGTCGCGGGGGTAATGGCGGTGGAACCTCACAGCGACTTCAGAAGCTACGCATACCAGTCGCTGGCACACAGGCTGGGCCCGGACGAAATTGAAGACGTAATAGAACAAGCGGGCGAAATAGCCAACTTCGACGTCGACTCAAGCTCGTCGGTAACAGCGGTGGCGAAGATTTCATGCCCCCTGCTTCTGGTTCATGGCTTGCTTGATACAAGCGCTCCCGCGGAGGGAACCCGCCGGATATTCATGGCGGCAAAAGAACCAAAAGAGCTTCGAACATTGGGGGAAGATCAGCTTGAAATACTACCCATCCTGGAAGACTGGATCGCCGACGAAATGGACAAAATCGCCCGCACAAAACCACGCCAGGGGGACTGACCACCGAATAATGACGGACATAATCAAGGACGACAGATGAGCATTCCCGCGGGAAAATCCGAAACCATTGTTATTTTAGATTTCGGCAGCCAGTACGCCCAGCTTATCGCCAGGCGCGTTCGAGACAATGGTGTCTACAGCGTGCTTGCGAGCGCGGACGTCTCGCTGGAAGAGGTCAAGGCGCTCAACCCCAAAGGGTTGATCTTCACCGGCGGGCCTGCGAGCGTCTACGAAAAGAACGCGCCCGTCTGTGACAAACGGCTGCTGGATCTTGGCGTGCCAGTGCTGGGGATCTGCTATGGAATGCAGATCGCCTGCAAACTGCTGGGGGCTGACATCCGCCCCGCCCCTTCCAGGGAATACGGGCGAGCAATGCTTGGGATATCCCAGCCGAATGAGCTGCTGAGAAATGTCCCGGAGCAGACGACCGTCTGGATGAGCCACGGCGACCAGGTACGCAATCTCGGAGAAGACTTCCTGCCCCTCGCAGCTACCGAGACATGCCCCTTCGCCGCCGTCAAACACGCAACCCGCCCCTTCTATGGCGTGCAGTTTCACCCGGAAGTCACACATACCCCACACGGAAACGAGTTGTTCGTCAACTTTCTTTATGAAATCTGCGGCTGCGGCGGGCTCTGGAAGATGGGGTCGTTCATCGACTCGGTGGTGGAACAGGTCCGCCAGAACGTCGCCCCCGACGAACGCATCATATGCGGGCTGTCGGGCGGAGTGGATTCATCGGTTGTCGCCGCCCTTCTGCACAGGGCTGTGGGTGACAGGCTTGCGTGCATCTTCGTTGACAACGGGCTGCTTCGCCTTAACGAGGCGCAGATCGTCAGGTCCACCTTCGCCGACAACTTCAAGATCGACCTTACTGTGGTCAGCGCCGCCGAGGAATTTCTTGGAAGGCTCAAAGGAATCGAGGAACCCCAGGAAAAACGCCGGATCATCGGGCACACCTTCATTGACATGTTCAAGTCGGCGGCGAAGTCCATCCACAACGCGCACTGGCTGGCCCAGGGAACGTTGTATCCCGATGTGATCGAGAGCGGGCAATCGCTGGCGGGACAGGCTGCAAATATCAAACTGCACCACAACGTGGGCGGACTACCCGCCGAACTTGGGTTCGACCTTATCGAGCCGCTACGAGACCTCTTCAAGGACGAGGTGCGAACCGTCGGTGAGCTTCTGGGTCTGCCCGAAAACGTCGTATGGAGACACCCTTTCCCCGGACCGGGCCTGGCCGTGAGAATCATCGGCGAGATAACCCCCGAAAAACTCGAAATACTAAGGCTCGCGGACAACATTCTGCTTGAAGAAATCACCGCCAACAGCCTGTATCGCAAGACCGCCCAGACCTTCGCCGTGCTGCTTCCGGTTAAATCGGTCGGGGTTATGGGCGATGGTAGAACATACGATAACGTGGTCGCAATTCGAAGCGTCGATACCAGCGACTTCATGACCGCTGACTGGTCGAGAATCCCTTACGATGTGCTTGCGATGATATCAAACCGGATCATCAACGAGGTTCGCGGAGTCAACCGGGTGGTCTACGACATCTCGTCCAAACCGCCAGCGACCATCGAATGGGAATAATAGTCACGCGCATAACATCGGCATTTGACGCATACCGCACGCAACCAAGGTGAAAAACTCATTCGATTCGGGCAACGCAAACCGCGAAAAACCGCGGAATTATCGCATAACCCAGCCCTTGCTGACCAGTTCAGGCGCCACTCGCCCACGGGCAGAGGCCTCGCCAGGAAGCTTATAGTTCAGGTGAAGCGTCTTAGAAAGAACCACTTCGTCCCGCATGACGGTCTTTCCACGAACTTTAACTTCAATCGGCGTGGGAAGTTTGACAATCGCATAATCGCCACTGAGCCCGCCGACGAACAGATCGAAACTGCCCGCCACCGGATCGATGTCGCGGAAAATCGCCACACCGTCCTTGGCATTGTCAGCACCGCGAAGAATCCTGCCTATAACCGCAGCCTGATCTTTCAGAAGCGGATCGCTGTACGTCTGCTTGATGGTCTGAAAGACTATCGACGGAACGCCTTCGCCCGCACGAAGCTGCTGGCCGGTATCGGTGTACAGCACGAATTCAGGCATGAACGACTGCTCGCTGCCAGTGTGGTTCGTTACGCGATACCTGATGTACCAGAACGTGCGGGGCGCGTCCTCGCCGGGAACCTGAACGGTGAGGCATTTGGGCTCGTGGTAGGTGAAGTCCAGCTCCCACTTGTCACTGACCAGCGAAGGCTTAGGCACCGAAAAAACGTTGGAAACCAACACCCCGGTTACCATCGCGACAAGCACCAGTACTGCCGTTATGCGTTTCATCTTGAACTCCTGCTGTCAATGCACGGACTGAACCACACTCACCCGTCAAGATACAGACTCACAACCCCAGAGTCAAACCACATTTGAGCGTTTCGTGGGAAGCACCCTTGGCATCATACCCCCTCGATACCGCCATGCTGTGAGTAGTCACCAACCGGTAACTGAAGACCCGTTCGCCCTATGCACATTGTTGTCACTTGTCAAATAGCCTTCCACGAGCCTATCACCCGTGGTGCCGAGCCATAACTCCTTCGCGCCCGGGATGAATCTCCGTTCATCCGTTGTTGCCAAACAGGTTCATGC
>CAZWAT010000075.1:0-11759 GCA_964632015.1 uncultured Planctomycetaceae bacterium | reverse complement strand
GAACTTACCCGACAAGGAATTTCGCTACCTTAGGACCGTCATAGTTACGGCCGCCCTTCACAGGGGCTTAAGTCGCAAGCTTCGCTCTTACGAGCTGACCTACTTCCTTAACCTTCCTGTAGTGGGCAAGCGTCAGTCTCTATACATCCTCTTGCGAGTTAGCAGAGACCTGTGTTTTTGATAAACAGTTCCCAGAGCCATTTCTCTGCGCCCTCCGTCAGGCTTCAGTTAAGATGTCTGACGGGAGGGACCCCTTTTCCCGAAGTTACGGGGTCAAATTGCCTAGTTCCTTAAGAACGGTTCTCTCGAGCGCCTGAGGATACTCTCCTCGCCTACCTGTGTCAGTTTTAGTACGGATACGCATATTGTCCTCGCGGAGCTTTTCTTGGCACCTGCGTCACAAACTTCGGCAACAAATCGGCCTCGGTCGGTCCCGTTACCGGAACCTCCACCACCACGTCTAATCGGTGGATTTGCTTTGTAGATGCGTCATCCGCGGATCAACCGCCATGCGCAGTGCAGGAATATTGACCTGCTGTCCATCGTCTACGCCTTTCGGCCTGAACTTAGGGTCCGACTAACCCTGGGCGGATTTACCTTCCCCAGGAAACCTTAGGCTTTCGGCGAGCAGGATTCTCACCTGCTTTATCGTTACTCATACCGGCATTCTCACTAGCTGCCGCTCCAGCGCTCCTTACGGTACGCCTTCAACGCCGACAGCTACGCTCTCCTACCAATTGTCTTACGACAATTCCGCGGCTTCGGTATCATGCTTAGTCCCGATCATTCTCGGCACCGAATTGCTCGACCAGTCAGCTATTACGCACTGTTTAAATGGTGGCTGCTTCTAAGCCAACATCCTGGCTGTCACAGCAATCCGACTTCCTTACACACTTAGCATGAATTGGGGACCTTAGCCGGCGATCTGGGTTGTTTCCCTTTCGACCACGAAGGTTATCCCTCGCGGACTGACTCCCGAGGTAAACACAACGGTATTCGGAGTTTGGTTGAAGGACGTAGCCTGGTGGGCCCATCGTTTCATCCAGTGCTCTACCCCCGTTGTGCAATTTACTCGAGGCTAGCCCAAAAGCTATTTCGGAGAGAACGAGATATCTCCAAGTTTGATTAGACTTTTACTCCTCCCCACAGCTCATCCCAGAACTTTTCAACGTTCACGGGTTCGGTCCTCCGCGTCCTTTTACAGACGCTTCAACCTGGCCATGGGTAGATCACTTGGTTTCGCGTCTACCGCCTGCGACATATTCGCCCTATTAAGACTCGGTTTCCCTTCGGCTCCATCCCTTAAGGACTTAGCCAAGCCACAAACGATAACTCGCCGGTTCATTATGCAAAAGGCACGCCGTCACCCATTCCCCCGAAGGGGCATAGGGCTCCGACTACTTGTAGGTGCATGGTTTCAGGTACTTTTAACTCCCCTAATAGGGGTGCTTTTCATCATTCAATCGCCCTACTTGTCCACTATCGGTCGTGATGTAGTACTTAGCCTTGGAGAGTGGGCTCCCCGGCTTCACACGGAGTTCCACGAGATCCGTGCTACTCTGGTACGCCAAACATAACGGAGAGCATCTGACTTCGCCTACGGGACTATCACCCTGTTTCGTGAGCCTTTCCAGACTCTTCGACTACCAGTGCCTTTGTAACTCCTGAATGGCGCCCGCAACCCCGGTCCGAAGACCGGTTTGGGCTGATCCGCTTTCGCTCGCCGCTACTGACGGAGTCTCAATTGATTTCTATTCCTGCAGGTACTTAGATGTTTCAGTTTCCTGCGTTCGCCCCGACAGACTATGAATTCATCTGCCGGTGCCATGATCTGCTTGCACAGTCATGGCGGGTTTCCCCATTCGGAAATCCCAGGATCAATGCTCGCTTGACAGCTTCCCTGGGCTTATCGCAGCCTACCGCGTCCTTCATCGCCTCATCACGCCTAGACATCCACCGTGCACCCTTAGTAGCTTGACCGCACTTGTCCCTGACCCGAAGGTCCAGAACAAGTCGGCTTCGCCGCCTTGGCGCTCTCAAGATTCAGTGAACCTCGCTAGCTTTCTTCACTACCCCTATGTACTTGTCAAAGAGCCTGCTTCTCGCCCGAAGGGTCCTAGCGACCCGGGGGCTATCCTCACGACTGATGGTCTCGCCACCAAGCGTGAAGCGTTGTTTTGTATTTGATTGCCTGATCGCAATCAAGACTATTCTTTGAATTTCATCAACTTTTTTTCAGACGTCCCTGACTACGATTCCTCATCGAATCGAAGCCTGTCAGGGCCATACTTTGGTACGCCAATCCCATTATACGGTTCGTTATTTGAGAACCCATTTTCGGCTTTTTGTCGCCGAAGGAATGGCATGGAGACGACCGGGCTCGAACCGGTAACCCCTAGCTTGCAAAGCTAGTGCTCTCCCAATTGAGCTACGTCCCCGGAAATATCCGACGGGCACGCGAACTCACTTGCCCTGGAACCCGGAAACGCCAGGTCGGCCTATTCGATTCGCTCCGCGCCGCTATGGACTGGGCCTGGTTGGAGTCGAACCAACGACCTTGCCCTTATCAGGGGCACGCTCTAGCCAACTGAGCTACAAGCCCGTCTGTGACACCTAAGCGGGCAACGTCCCACAAGGAGTCATCAACTTCCTGTATCGTTCTGGCTCTTACTGATTTCAAAAAACAAGCAGGTCCCTTCAGACCCGCGTGACCATCAAAAAGGCCACCTCGTCCGGGTGGCCCGCACTCCAAACCAAATGTCTGGACGCTTAACTGATAAGCCACCTCGGAATTTCACAACCCAAAATCGTCACCAAGCACCAGCTCCCGTTCTGGGTATTACCCAATGAGCCAGACACAAGCCAAGCTCAACTGCGTAGATCGTCTATCCTATCAATCCGCACACGGGGGTCAATCATCTTTTCCTCACTTTTCAAAATTTTATTGCACCATACCCCCGACAGCATTTTTTAGTACGTGCGCCAACGCACAAGGTTCGCGATATAACCTCCTGTGGCGAAAGGCTTTACGCAATTTATCGGTTTTTGGTGACGCAAACTTGATTCGTACAAAAACTTTTGCTTAGCCGCCATTCGGCGCTCGTAGTTCTTGATGACGCGTTTGAAACTCATCGAATACTTTATTACCAGCGTATTGTTGGGTATATTTCCTCCATGCCATCAGTCATTCACATCATAGACCGCACGACCCATCATGACATGTTGATGCAGGTGAAGCTTCTATCGGCCCCTGGGGACATGGTCGTTTCACTTGGCCAAGCAGACAACTCTGCCATTCTTGGAATGCCAGTTCATTATGTACATGAACCGATGGGGTGTGCTCGTCTAGGAGGATACTGGCTGGCAAGACATGAACACATATCCGCGCCAGTTTTTCACGCCTGGTCGATCAGGTCGGCAGCAGCAGCCCAGGCAGGGGCCAGTTCTTCAAACGGACTGGCGGTTATCTCGGTGCCTTATGTCGCCAGTGACAAGGACTTCGACTCGCTGGCAAGGCTGACGTGCAGGGGGTGTTGCGTAACGGTTCCCACCAGAATCGCCGCCGAGAAGCTGCTGTCCTGTGGAGCAATGGCCAATAGCGTTTTCGTTCTTCCCCCGTGCGCCAACGAACCCTCCGACGTGTCGGACAAGCGTTTGAGAATTCGTCAGCAACTCGACATCGGCGATGACCAACACTTGCTCGTGATGCTGGGGGAGATTGATCACAATGGCGGTTACAGACTTGGGCCATGGGTACAGGCGGTGGCGCACCAGATCCGCGACGATGTCAGGCTTGTAATTGCCGGTGAGGGAAAGGCAAAGGAAACTCTTCGTCATTTCATTGTGTCGAGCGGATATCCTGATGAGGCTTTTCTGACCGGCTGGAATCTTGACAACGACGACGTTCTCTGTGCCGGCGACATAATGCTGCATCTGCCCACAAGTTGCGCGGGAGTCTGGCCCATCGCAGCCGGGATGTTCGCCGGGCTCGCCACAGTCTGTTCAGACACGCCGGAGAGCAGGGAAATTGCGGGAGACTCGGCACTGGTTGTTCGGCGGGACGACCCGCGTCAAACCACGGCGGCTGTGCTGGGGCTGTTGCAGAACCCCTCCAAAACCCGTGATCTGGCAAGGTCGGCAAGGGAACGTGCCAGGGGCATCTTCGACAGAAAGGTGATACGTCCCGTGCTTGACGCCATTTACAAAAAACATGATCCAAATACGATCATGAAGCAAGACACAGACATCGCGAGGGCCTTATGAATATTGGAGTTCTTAAGACATTCTGCGACCTGGTGGATACGGGAAGCTTTTCGAAAGCTGCCGAGGCCAACTTTGTCAGCCAGTCGGCGGTTTCGCAGCAGCTTGCGAAGTTGGAGCGTGAATTCGGCACCCAGTTGATCAGCAGGGGCAGCGGACTGCTGGCGCCGACGGAAGCGGGAAAGGCCCTTTACCAGGGCGCACAGGAGATCATCCGCAGGTTTGAGCAGCTTCTCGGGGAGGTGAAATCGGCAGCGCACAGCGTGCGCGGAGTGCTGCGGGTTGGCACGATTTACTCGGTGGGGTTTTACCTGCTCGATCCGTTCATTCGCAAGTTCCTCAGGTCGAATCCCGAGGTCACGCTTCATGTCGAATATGCCCGGTGGAATCGCATTTACTCGGCGGTGGCGACTGGCGAAATGGACCTGGGCGTCGTCGCCTGTCCTGAAAAACACCGAGCGATAGAAATCATCCCGCTTTCATCGGAGGAACTCGTAGCGGTTTTTCCACCAAGCCACCCGCTGGCAGCGAGGGAACGCATCTCGACCAAAGACCTGCACGGACGACGGTTCGTGGGTTTTGAATCACAGATACCAACCCGCCGGATGATCGACAAACTTCTTCACGATGCCAACGTCGATGTCGACCTTGCGATGGAATTCGACAACATCGAGTTGCTCAAGCGCGCGGTTGCCGTCGGAAGCGGTATCAGCATCCTTCCTCTGGACAATATCGAACGTGAGGCATCCTATGGGGAACTCGCCTACGCCCGCTTCACAGATCACGAAAACTGGGTGCGCCCGGTGGCGATTCTTCGTCGTCGTGGCAAGGCGCCGGGACCCGCCGAGAAGATGCTGCTTGCGATACTCAGGTCAAGCCCCACCCAATGAGATGACGCCGCTTGTGTCGGGGATGGACGCTAGGATAATCGTGTGAGCGCAAGTGAAAAATACATCATCGGGACGAGCGGTTTCTCGTTCAAAGACTGGATCGGCGAGTTTTATCCTCCCCAGACCAGCCCCAAGGATATGTTCTCGCAATACACCCGGTTCTTCTCGATGACGGAATTGAACTACACGTACTATCGCATGCCCTCTGCCCGGACGTTGGCGAGCCTTTCGGACCATTCGCCAGACAATTTCGAATTCTGGATAAAACTCAACCAGCAGATCACCCACGAACGCAGCCTCGAGCCGGTGGACGAATTCGTGGACAATCTTGCCCCGATGATTGATTCCGGAAAGCTGGCAGGTCTGCTGCTTCAATTTCCACAGTCGTTCAAGCGCACCGTTGAGAATCGGCGCTTCCTGGCGGACGTCATCGACTCGCTGGGGCCGTTGCACCAGGCGGTGGAATTCCGCGACGCAAGTTGGGAGCATAGCTCAACTTACGAGGGTTTGCGTGATCGCGGCGTGGCGATTGTCGTGCCCGACGCCCCGCCCATAGAATCGCTGTTTCATCCCCCGCCGATGTGCACAAGCGAAACCGCTTATCTTCGGCTGCATTCTAGAAATGCCGCCAACTGGTTTAAGGGCAATGGGTTGAGATACGATTACAACTACAGCGAGCAGGAACTTCGCGACGTCCTGGAGCAGTGGTCGCAAGTCGAATCACAGGCAAGCAGAGTTTATACCCTTTTCAACAACTGCAACCGAGGCCAGGCGGGGCATAACGCGATGGCGTTTCGACGGATTCTTGGTCAGATCGAGTGAACGAGTCTTCCCACCGGATGGGCTGAAAACTACATGCGTCTGCTGCGTTCGAGTACAGTTTTCAGGTTTTCGCAGGCCTTGGTCACATCGCGTTCGTTGAGGTCGAGAATTTCCTGTAACGCCTGGCCAATGGCGGGGATATATTTTTCGATGTAGCTTCTCTTCTTCAACTCGTGTTGCATTCTCGCACGTTTGCGAAGATGAATGCCCAGCAACCTGCCAATTTCCTGAAGCGCCAGGCGAATTTCCTTGAGAATTTCGGGATAAGAGGCGATTGCCTCTTTCGATTCGCTGGTGAACGGCACCCACACCGAGGCAATGTGCACCACAACTGTCAGGTCGCCCGATGGAAGCGCGCCGCGGGATTGAGACAGGTTGTACGCCTTCCAGTTCAGGTTGACCACTGCCTTTGTGGTGGCGCATGCGCTTTGCTGATAGAGCAACGGTACGCGATTGGCGAAACGAATCAGCTTCGCGAGCGGTTCTCCGTTGGGGCGGTCCTCTTCGCCCTCGTCGATGGCCTCTACCGAAGTTTCGTCCCTCGTCGAGGCGTCACCTTTGGGGGCTCGGCCATATGCAAGAGCTGCCTCAACTATGAACGGGTTGCCCCTGTAAACTGCGGGTTTGCGAGTTGCCCCCGCATAGAACTCGGCCTGCACAACCTGCTTTAGCCCGGCGATGAGCTGCTCTTTGCCGATCGGAACCACGCAATCCGTCGACGGGGCCATGATTTTCGTTTTCTGAATCGCCTTGTAGATTCGCTGGGCATCCTGGCCGGTGAGACTGGTCGGCTTGGCGCTTGGCGAGACACCCGCATTGTCGAGTATTTCCTGTGCGACCCGTGACGAAACCCGCGAAAACTCGTTGGTGAGGAATTGAGATACCCGCTTTGATCGCGTTTCCTCAAGCATCTTGATGAGCAATCCAACTTCGACGCCCTGGGGATGAGGACGAATTTCTTTCGGTAGAGGAGGCAGGTGCTTGCTGGGAGCCTCGTATCGCTCGCATCGTCCGTCAGGTGCGTTATAAACAAGCGTCACATGCGGGTTCGCGACGGCAGTCTGCTGAAGATAATCGTCTACGCTGGCTCTTCCCTTTTGATAGCGGGCCTCAAGTTCGATCTCAACCTGCGTTCCGCGTGGAAACTCCCAGTCAACCTTTGCCTGTCGGATAATGTCAGGACGATTCTTGCGTGTGTTGATCTGCAATTCGTAATACTGCGCGGGCGACCTGCTGGACGTGCGGGAGGTTATCCGCACCGGTTTGCCCGTGGTCAACAACCCATACATGCCCGCCGCGGATATGCCGATACCCTGTTGACCCCGGCTCATGCGAAGCCGGTGAAATTTGCTACCGTAAAGCAATCTTCCAAAAATGTGCGGAATCTGCTGGCGGACGATACCGGGGCCATTGTCCCGAACAGTGACCTTGTAATGCGTATCGCCAAGCTGCTCGACCGATATCTCGATCACCGGAAGGATGCCCGCTTCTTCACAGGCGTCGAGAGAGTTGTCGGTGGCTTCTTTAACCGTCGTCAGAAGCGCCTTGCGGGGATTGTCAAAGCCAAGAAGATGACGGTTTTTTGCGAAAAATTCGCTGACGGAAATGCTGCGTTGGGTTTTGGCCATCGTCTCTGCAGAGACCCTTCGACCTGTATTGCGTGATCCAGGCTTGGTCTTCTGTGGGGTATCAGCGTCGGCCGACGGCTCGTCAATCGCCTCGATGTCTTTCGCGCGTTTCTTCGCCATCCCTGGCAGCCTCCAAGTTCAGCATGCCAGACTAGGGATTTGCATCCGTTCCGTCAAGACACATCGCGGAGGGTAAAGCCGGCGTGTATCAGGCAGTGGGCGCGGCGTATTCGAGGTTTTCAAGCTCTTCGAGCTGGGCAATTTCCTTCCTGCCGGCGAAGCATTCGCCCACTTCGTGCCAGAATTCGATGCTTTCTTCGCCGTATCGCCAGCAGAGGCGTATTTCCTTGCACCCCACCATTGCGGGATAATCGACGATCCCCAATGACCAGTCGCGAACCTCGACGCCGACCTGATTTGCTTCCGAAAGGCATCGGCGGATCTTTTCGACGACCACCATCATTGCCTTTCTGGTTCGCAAAGCTTCGCCGCCGTGGTCGTTTCGCTGGGCGGTTTCGAGTATTTCCTGATAATCAACAAGCTTCTGATGCGAGTCTATCACGTCTTCGACTATCCTTCTCACGAGCACGAGCGACTTGTTCGCGTGCTCGATCGAGAATAAACGGCGTTTGCCTTCAACTACCTTTACAGGCCTGCCATTGATGATTTTTCTCATGATCCGCCTCTACAAAATGATAGCACTTACCTTTTCCGATAACCTTTATCGGCAGATGGGGGAATTTAGATGAGCCTTGGCTTGGGATTGCGTATGCTTTTGAAAATGTTCGGACTTTTCAACATAAACAAGCCCGCCGGCATCACCAGTCATGACGTGGTGTTTCGCGTGCGCAAGATGCTGCCCCGGCGCGTGAAGGTCGGACATGCCGGAACGCTGGATCCCTTCGCGTCGGGAGTTCTGGTGATTCTGGTCGGCGGCGCGACGAGGCTGGCTTCATTCGTGCAGACAAAGGATAAACGCTATCTCGCGGGGATTACGCTGGGCGCGTTCTCAGACACCGATGACACCGAGTCGCCCCCGAAACCCGTCGCGTCGGCCCACGCCCCGGACGAAAATCGCGTGAAAGAGGCACTGTCGCATTTTGTGGGCACGATAATGCAGCGACCACCAGCCCATAGCGCCATAAGTGTTGGCGGATTCAGAGCTTACAAACTCGCAAGAGAAGGTCAGGCACTCGATCTACCCCCCAGGGAAGTGAAAATACACACTTTGGATATTGTCAAGTACGCTTATCCTTCCTTGATAATTGACATCCGCTGCGGCAGCGGAACGTATGTTCGTTCCCTCGCAAGAGATATAGGAACGGAGTTGGGTGTCGGGGGATATTGCAGTTCGCTTACGAGGACAGCCGTCGGGGACTTTACCGTTGAAAACGCGGTCGATCTGGAGGATTTCGTACCCGAACGACACTTGATTGACGCCAGGGAGGCAGTGGTCGGGTTGAACGTCGTTGAGCTTGACTCGGCGGAGGTTGAGAACATTATTCTTGGCAGATGGGTCAGCAAAGAAGGGGCGGCGCCATCAGAAATGTCCGCACTGCTGGGGCCGGGAGGCAGGCTTGTTGCAATAGGCAAGGTAAGCGAAGAGGGCACGGTTCGTCCAAGGATGGTGCTGATGAAGCCCGGTGCGGCACAATAACAATTCGCGCCCAGCATTGGGTACAAACAATGGGACGCGACGATCATGACCCACAGCGAACGATTGATGTAATGGGTTACATCGTCCGGCCCCGACTCACGAGGGGGCTTGTGTTATTCTCATTCGGCAATGAAGATCGCAATCTGGTAAAGAATCTTGCTTTCCGGTGGGGATGACCTAAAGTCTTATGTCTGCTGGAGAAGAAACTATGAAAATCGGTATTGCGAGCGACCATGCGGGATTCGACTACAAAGAGCGCATCAAGGCGTTTCTTGAGACCAACGGGCACGAAGTCAGGGACTTCGGCACGAACAGTAGCGAGTCCTGCGACTATCCCAAGTTCATCCGTCCCTGCGCCCAAGCCGTAGCCGCGGGCGAAGTAGACAGGGGCATCGTCCTTGGAGGGTCGGGCAATGGGGAGGCAATTGTAGCCAATCGCGTTAGCGGCGTCCGCTGCGCACTGTGCTGGGACAATCGCTCCGCGAGGTTCGGCAGGGAACACAACGACGCCAACGTCATCTCGCTGGGTCAGCGAATGGTGTCCATCGAGCAGGCATTGGAGATTGTGGAAATTTACCTCGCAACGCCGTTCCAGGGAGGCCGGCACGTTACGAGGATCAAGCAGATCGATCAGTAATCGCCCCAAAACTACTCGTAATCGAGTTCGTCTTCAATCGCGGGGACAATCTCCAGTCGATCTATTGATATACGTACGTACTTGCCTACCAGCGATTCGTCTGTAGACCAATTCGGGTCTTCCATGGTGAGGATACCGAAGTCAATTTCCACAGGCATGACGCTCAGTACCCTGCCGAATCCCACGTAAGACCAGTCCCGAACGTTGTCAATGTTCCTTCGTCTTGCGGGATTGCAACGGGCAGCGACGTCCCAGGCGACGGGTTCATCGGTAACGTATGTGAATCGCACGTTCTCAAGGATGCCTGGGGGGCATCGTTTTTCGCGTGTGCTCAGGCCGTCACAGACCACAAACAACCGGCCGTCAACCCATACCTCGGCCTGTTTGCCCAAGCCGGCGGTTTGTTCCATCCGAATTTCCAACTGACTGGCTACCCTTTGAGCTTGACCATTCTTTTCATGGCTTCCATCAGGACGTCATCACCATAGGTCAGCGAGATCCTGAAGAATCCTTCGCCCCACTGTCCGTATCCAAGCCCCGGAGTCACCACCACACCCGCTTTTTCAAGCAGGTCGGCGCAGAAATCCGCAGATGACCCTTTGTAACGATCCGGTACCGGGGCCCATACATAAATGGTAGCCTTAGGCTTTTCAAGCGACCAGCCATGGCTGTTCAACGCATCGATAACCAGGTCGCGACGACGCTTGTAGACCTCGTTGATTTTGGGCGTGATTTCGTCGCTCAGATCAAGCGCCTTTGCGGCAGCGAACTGAATCGCGCGAAGCGAACCATTATCGGTATTATCCTTCACCAATCTCAGCGAGCGCACCGCCGAGGCGTTTCCGACTACACACCCCGCTCGCCAGCCGGTCATGTTGAAACCTTTGGAAAGCGAGAAGAACTCCACCGCCACTTCATCCGCCCCAGGAACCTGAAGAATGCTCGGAGCCTTGTATCCATCGTACACGTTTTCGCTGTACGCGCTGTCATGGGCGATAAGGATGTCGTGCTTCTTGCCGAATTTGATCGCTCGGGAAAAGAAGTCAAGATCCGCCGTCGCCGTGGTGGGATTGTTTGGATAGTTCAACCATAGCACCTTCGCCAGCCGGCAGACCTCGGCGGGAATGGCGTCAAAGTCCACCAGGAAATCATTCTCCTTGAGCAGGGGTACCTGGTAAGTGCCCGCGCTTGCGAATGTGTGCCCAATGGCATATGTGGGATAACCCGGCGAAGGCGCAATGCCTAAATCACCAGGGTTGAGAATGCCCATGGCGAACTGGGCTATGGCGTCCTTTGATCCGTTAGTCATCACCACCTGATCGTCGGAAAGATCGACATTCCAACGCCGCTCGTAGAAATTCTTAACTGCCTGCGGAAACTCCACGGTCGGGGCGTCGCAGCCGTAGCGGTGGCGGCTAGGATCGTCGGTATCGTTGATCGCCCGGATCATTTCATCCACCACCGGGTCGGGAGTGGGCATGTCAGGATCGCCAATACCCAACGTGACGACCTTGACACCTCGCTCCTTGGCGGCGCGAATCTTTCGACGCAGGTCGGCAAACAGGTAAGGAGGGAGTTTTTTGAGACGTTCCGATAACTGAACTTCCATCGCTGAATAACCTTTCATCTTTCTTACGGATTGTCCGGGACGGGATTCTAACAGCTTCGCAGCCGGATGCAAAGGTAGCTTCGGTAAAGTCTCAGGGCAATCGCATCTTAATTTTGTCAGGTAGCCAGAGCGGGGGTAATCTTAACCCATATGCGCCAAAGAAGATACGTGCGCCGTGGCTTACGCGCTGTTATGCTCTTCAGTCAGTAACGGTGAGACCCCACCAACAACCTTAACCATTGTAGTGACCATCGAC
>CAZWAT010000074.1:0-11812 GCA_964632015.1 uncultured Planctomycetaceae bacterium | reverse complement strand
AAGATAAATCGTATACTCGTCGGGGTCAGGCGTCAATCGCGGGAATCGTGTGAATTTTACGCATTTTGTGCAATTCGGGAGATTGGGGCACTCTGGGCAGATTAAGAAAAAAAACATGCACCGTGCTGAAGCCTCCCCGCCGGATGGACGATGTTGAGATTGTAAGGGTTAAGGAGCCTGAAGATGTCAGAACGAAAAGCCCAACCTGTCGAACGTCGCCGACACCAGAGGACAATGGTACAGATGAAGCTCAAGGGCATTCGTCTTGATCCTGAAGAAGGCGAACTAATAGATACTTTACGCATGGTCGACATTTCACAAGGTGGAATGGGCGCCATGCTTGACAGACAAGCATATCCAGGCCAGAAATTTGTACTGAATCTTCCGCTGATGGGGCACATGGGACGGCGCAGAATTTGCGCAACCGTAGTCAGATGCAAGGGAACTGACGATGGTTGGCGCATCGGACTGCAATTCGAGCCACTTTCTGTAGGCAACTGGATGACAGACAGAAATTCCAAGGTGGCAGCAGCCTAGCAGGGGAGGGGGCGAAGAGCGAGGCTCTCCAATGGAGAAGCCCGCCGGGGGGATGTGGGGATCCGTGGCAAGGCCTCCGCCGCATCCGGGGTCGGCAAAAGCCGACGATCACGCGGCGAAGGCCTTTTTTTCAATTCTTTCCGCTGAAGAATTGGTCATCTCAAAAAAACACGCCGGATTCACACCTGTCCGACATCATCAGCGTCATCAAAGTGTTCAGGGGCATGGACGCGTCAGGCGGGCTGAATTCCTCAATAATACGGGCAAATTATGCCCAGAAATGGCTGAATAAAGAAAAACGGAGAGGCCGGGATTCGAACCCGGGGTACCCGTTAGGGTACACGGCATTTCCAATGCCGCCCAATCGGCCGCTCTGGCACCTCTCCAGAGTTGATTACTATAACAAGAATTCCACCATACACAAGCCGCTTTGTGACGCCGAATTCTGTGTACTCCAAAAGCACTGTCCTGGATTCGCTACCTTATCAATCCTCACCATAAGCTGCCTACAATAGCTTGTCAGATATGCTCAACCATGACTATCCATGCAAAAGGAGGACTAAAAATGCGCGTGAGCATAGCGATTATTGGGGTTCTGGTGGTCGTAACCGCGGTGTCGAGCCAGGCGGGCTCTCCCGTCTGACTGGAAACCTGGGCGCTATCCTGATTCGGGCAGAACACTTGAGCCCGAACAGCTAGAAAACTATGTACATATCAAGATAATCGGCCAAAGCTGCGTTGCTATCCCAGATATGCCACCCCTTGGATGAGTCATGCGATTGCGGGTGTGGCCCTTCCTCGGCTGCCGTAATATCCGACAGACTCAACCTCGCGCCTTTTTTGGGGCACAACTCGCAAAGTGTGCCGAACACTACCAAAATCATGTTGTTGTTTCGCAAAAAACGACTATTCTGACTCTCTGTGACCAGCTCGCACAGCGACAGGAATATCCGATGTCATTGCGGCGTCTGTGCTTTAATCGAACTGTTCACGCGTTGCTGGAGTTATTACCGAACAGTTTGCACAGGATTGTTCGCGTTTGTACTATGTGAAACACGATGAATAAGAACATGACTGACGACGTGCGGGGAAGATCTCTAGAGGCGGCTTTGGCGGGGTTGGACTGGATGGTGCGTACCCAGTGCGATGACCAGACCGATGCCAATCGCGGGCGTTTTCCCGAGTCCTATCAATGTCGCGAGAGCCGCATTAATACATACACCACTAACTGGACAAATGGTGTCGCGGTGGACGCACTTCTGGCGGGGTATCTCCACACGCAATGTGCCCAGTATCTTGACGCCGCGAAGCTCGCTGTCGACTACATCAAGAGCCTTCAGTTCATCAGTCATCGCCAGGACCCGCGCACAAATGGCGTATTTCGTGAAGAGACGCCCCAGGCGCCTTGCGCACACCCTCGCGACGCGTTGACGGCTGCGTGGGCATTGCTTGATTATGGTTGTGTGACCGGCGACGACGATGCAACCGAAAGGTCGCTCCTGTACGCCGATTGGTTTATTCGCGTCGCACTTGAAAAAGGTTACCCGTACTGGACGATGCGTTTCGACGATCAGCCGTGGGACCCTCCATACTGCGGGTCATTCCATAGCGGAGGGGCGTTCTATTTTCATAGGTTGTATCAAGTCAAGGGCGACAAGCGATATCTCGATGCGATGTGCACTATCCTTGACTATTACAATACCTACCACCTGGACGACTCGGGCAAAATAACTGTCATTGTCGACCGAGACACTCACGATCATCTGGACGGAAAAGTGGATCAGTCCCTGACGTGGCAGATGATGCATCGTTACAACGACGACTTCGGCGCCTTGGCCAATCTCGCGGCATGGAAGGATCTTGGCGATCAGAAATATCTCCAGGCCGCCGAGCGGTTCTGTCGTCATATGATTAACTCCCAGCGAGCCGATGGTGGGTTCGGGCCGGAGGAATTCTCTGTACCCAGTGCCGGTGGTACGGTTCTTATGGAATTGTCCGCCGCTCGCGCTGTTGGTTGCGACTGGGCCGATCCCGACGCGATTGACAAAGCCGCCGAGTATCTCCATTCAATTCAATGGCGAGCGCCGGGCAAAAGTGGCGATGGGGCATTTATCGGATTTTCGAACAGTTACGCAGCCAAGCATGCGACAGCCACAATGCGAACCACCGGATACGCCGTGCTGGCGCTGCTGCGATATGCTGGCAAAGTGGATGACTTTTATTTCTTTGGACCCGCCAATACCGCGGGCCAGGCGGGTAACAAATGAAAATGCAAATGCCGTACGGACACATGGTTCATGAGTATTACGCCAAGCGAGTGCGAACGCTGATGGACGAACGTTCCCGCAGACTCAAGGCGTTGAAGACGCGACGCGATGCCGAAGCTTATGTCAAACGCGTTCGACGCGTTGTGCGTAACGCACTTGGGCCGTTTCCCGCTCGAACCCCGCTCAAGCCCAGAATTACCGGTAGAGAGTCCTTCGATAAATTCACCATCGAAAAGGTCATTTTCCAGAGCCGACCCCGCTTTTTCGTCACCGGCAACCTGTACCTCCCGCTGGATTTGTCCAAGCCTCAGCCTTGTGTGCTGGGATTGTGTGGCCACTCCAAACTGGGCAAAGCGGGCGATGCGTACCAGAGCTTCTGTCAGGGGCTGGCGAGCAAGGGCTTTGTGGTGTTCATTATCGATCCCATCCAACAGGGCGAACGCAACCAGTTGCCCGCCGAGGCACGCGATGAATACAGCAGCCTCTGCGGGATGCACAACATGATGGGCAACGCCATGGCCCCCACGGGCGACTTTTTCGGCGCGTGGAGGCTGTGGGATGCCATCAGGGGACTGGACTATCTGTTGACACGCCCAGAAGTCGACACCAAACGCGTGGGCGTTACCGGTAACAGCGGCGGTGGAACGCTCACCTCGTACGTCGCCGCGGTTGATCCCCGACCCACGATGGTGGCGGCGAGTTGCTATATCAGTTCCTATCTTGGCGACACGTTGAACGAGCTTCCTGCCGACTCCGAGCAAAACCCGCCCGGTATGCTGGGCGCCGGGCTTGACCAGGCAGACCTTCTTCTGGCGTACGCCCCCAGGCCAACGATGATCCTTTCGCAGCACAACGATTTCTTCGACGAGCGTTATGCGTATGAATCCGGCCGCGAACTCAGCAGGGTGCATAAGCTGCTTGGGTCGCGCGGATCGGCGGGTTACTTCGCCGGGCCGGGTAACCATGGTTACAGCGTCGAGAATCGCGAAGAAATGTACCGTTTCTTCATGCGACATGCTGGCGTATCGGGCGAGTACCACGAGGATGACATAGACCTTCTTGAACCCCAACGCCTTTACGCGACCCCCGAGGGGCAGACGTTTGAGTTCGGAAGCAAAAACGTCTTTTCGTTCACCGCCAAACGTGCTCGCGAACTGTCTCGCCAGCGTCGCAGGCTCAGTGCCGACGCCCTTCGTAAGTCTGCGCGTCATTACCTCCACTTGCCGGCGCGAAACACGGTTCCTTCATACAGCAGCTTGCACATGGGGTATCCCTGGTTGAAGTTGCCGGTGAAGGTGCGGGGAATATTTAGCCTGGAACCCGAAGATGGAATCAAGGTTCCCGTTGTGACCATGGGACGTGAACACCCGAGTATGCATCCGCCGACCGGACCCGTGAGCGTCTACGTTGGAAATACCGGCAGCCTCCAGGACGTAGTCTCCCTCAAGTGGGTTGCCGACCTCGCCGAAAATGGAACGCTCGCCGTGGTGGACGTTCGCGGAATGGGCTTGACGATGGCAATGACTTGCGGCTCGGCCAACTTTTTTGACCTGTATGGTAGCGATTTTCACTACGCCTGCCTCGGTGAACTGCTTGGCGAAAGCTACTTGGGGCGACGAGTTGGCGACCTGCTGTCAGCGTTGTACTGGTTGAAGGCAAACGGAGCAAAGCCCGAGCAACTGGTCGGCAGGGGGCTGGGAGCGGTGATAACCGCCTTCGCCGCGCTGCTTTACGAAGATCGCCCTGACGTGAGCCTGGTGAATTATCTTCCGAGCTATCGCATGCTTGCTGAGGAAACCCCAAGCCACTGGCCGCTATCGTCTATGCTGCGGGGCTGCCTCGCTAAATTCGATCTGCCGGATGTCTACCGCGCCCTTGGCAAACGACTGACGCTCAAAGACCCATGGGACGCCAAAATGCAGCCGGGCGATGGCAGATGATGCAAACCATGTAAAAACACTGAATAGTGAACCGGCGCGGGCCTGAAGGTCGCGCCCGTGAAAGCAACTGATAGCCGACCGCAGCCACAGAACTCCCCGGGCGGAAATACTGGTGCGAATCTATGGCCTGAACGATCGGATACACGGCAGGCCTCCTTGCCTACGAGTAAGATTTCTTTCTTATCGTAATGCCATTGTGTATTCTCCCTCGAACCTGAGAACAGACAGAGGCGGGCGGATCTTCTTTGCATTTTTTGTGCAGGTGTGCCAAACGGGTTGACAATGATCAACTACAGCGCTTGCGTTCAGGGGGCAATGCGGGCTAGAATCGCCCAACTGGATTGTCTATGAACATTCGTGTTGTATCCATCCTGTTTGTGCTGGTCTCTGGGGCCTGTTGTGCCATTGCGGAAGATCAGTCCATGCCTGTCACGGTGGGCGAGTACGAAGCGAACGCGTCGGGCTTTCCGACTCAGACAATTCGCCTGTTCAACATGCGGAGGGTTCTTGATGAGTCGCTGTCAACCGAACAGCGAAGAGAATCCCTGAAGTTGGCGATGCACCTGGTGGGCAATGATCCCGAAGGCGTCAAATCGATGCTCACCCTTCTGGCGCAGACTGACCTGCGAACCGAGTTAACCCCCGAGGGGCTGGACGTGTTGCTTAAAAGCGATCAACCTAACACAGCCCCGTACGTGTTGCGAGCGCTGAGCGTCCTTCCCCCCGGACACCTGCGGGACGCCGTATTCGACTGGCTCGCTCGCAACGCACGCGCCGATATCACCGAAAGCATCATCAAGGCCTGGGCGATTGAGCCTGTCAATGGGCCCGACGAAGAACAATACCGAAGGGTCATCTCGCGGGCGACAGGGCTGAACTGGCCCGAAGCCCTGCTCGAAGGCATTAACGCGCCGTCGTTCTTCGCCCGAGGTTCTTCAATGTCGTTGCTTGCGGGAAGGTTTGACGTCGAGAAGCTCGACGAGATACTTGAAAACATCGAGCCCCGAACGGAGGCAATGGCGGCGCTCCAGGCGGCGGTCAGGCAAGTCAAGTATGTCCCCTCAAACGGGTCGGAGTTGCTTTCGACTGTGATGGTATACCGCAGCCGGGGAGGCACGCTGGAAGCGGCGACAGAACTCAATGAACTGTGGAGAACCGAGTACGGTTACAGGTTCAACATCCGTGATTTCCACCTGCTGTCGCATATCAACGACGGATTTCGCCGGATGCTCACCAGGGATGAGCTTGAGGGGATTTTGGGCAGGCAGACTTCCGGCAGGCTTCACGTGCCTGCGTCCTCCGGGGTCATAGACAGCTTTGCCAGCCAGGTTGACCTGCTCTCCGTCGCTGATTTGTGGAACATCTACCTGATTGACCACATGGTACGCCGGCCGAAAGTGGTGGGGGCGCTTCGCGTTCTCGCTAGATATCCCGCCGAGGAAAGAACTACCGTCGGTGGACTGGTAGTCTATAAGAACGGAAGGGCCGAGCCTATCCTGTATGAACCGGCAAGAAGAATGCGGGGAGATGAGTTCTACCCGACGCAGAGACTTCTGGACGATTCAAGGGATTCAATGTGCAGGTTTGTAATACGTTTCGGCGACGACTTTGAAGGGGTGACTATAGGCCCCGGCTTGGAGGATCTCTCAAGCGCCGCAAGGGGCAACTTTTACGGGCTGGTACTGACCCTGGCGGGCGACAGCGAGCTTTGCGCCCATTACTACAACCCCCACGGGATCGTAATATCGTTGGGAAGATTCCTGCTGGACCGGTAAGTAAATTTTCACAGGCACGTTAGCGGACGCACTATATTGATTTTTGTGCGTAATAATGTCTTGTGTGACACGTCTTTGATGCTAAAATTAACAATTCGACCTATAGGTTGACGTGTGCCTATGGTCATCGCTGGACGTTCCAGCGGCCTGTCCGCCGGGCTCGGAAAAGGCGGTCGACGCGCCGGTCTCAACGGGAGAACGGGGTTCGCGACGGAAGCATAGATAAACATATCAGGAAAAATATGGTCGATTATAATCTTATCAGGTCTCTTGGCGTCAGCGAAGACGATATTAACGTGGAGCTTACGCAGGTGCTTGGGGACAGCTTTGACCTTGAGAGCCTTGTGCAGGATGGACAGGCTGCCGCCGCCCCCCAGGCGGGAAAGATTCTCAAGGGACGCATCGTCAGCATTGCAGGCGACGATGCTATTGTTGAAGTAGGACTCAAAAGCGAAGGAAGCGTCAACCTGCATGAATGGGATGATCCCAAGTCCGTAAAGGTTGGCGATACTGTTGAAGTTCTTCTTGAGGAAATGGAAAGCGACGGCGGACTGGTTGTGCTCTCCAAGCGCAAGGCCGACCGCATCCGAGGCTGGGAGCGAATCCTCGAAACCAACAACGAAGGCGACACCGTCACCGGCGAGGTCACCCGAAAGATCAAGGGCGGGCTGCTTGTGGACATTGGCGTTCCGGCGTTCCTCCCTGCCAGCCAGGTGGATGTCCGAAGGCCAAGCGACATCGGCGAGTTCATCGGCGAGAAGATCGACGCCAAGATCCTGAAGATCGATCAGGAACGCAGGAACATCGTCGTTTCAAGACGCAAACTCATCGAAGAACGACGGGCCGAGGCGAAGGACGAACTGCTGGAAGAGATCATCGAAGGTCAGACACGCAAGGGCGTCGTGAAGAACCTTGCGGACTTCGGCGCGTTTGTCGATCTTGGCGGACTCGACGGACTGCTGCACATCACGGACATGAGCTGGGGACGAATCGGTCACCCAAGCGAAATGCTCCAGATGGGCCAGGAAATAGAAGTCGTCGTTCTGGCTGTTGATCGCGATAAAGAGAAGATCGCCTTGGGGCTCAAGCAGAAATCCGAAAACCCCTGGGAGCAGGTCGAAGGCAAGTTTCCCACCGGAACACGACTCAAGGGCAAGGTGGTCAACATCATGTCCTACGGAGCGTTCGTGCAGCTTGAGGAAGGGCTCGAAGGCCTGGTGCACATCTCCGAAATGTCATGGACACGCAGAATCAACCATCCATCCGAGGTTGTCAATGTCGATGACGAGGTCGAGGTGGTTGTTCTGGAAGTCGATCGCGACAAGCAGGAGATCAGCCTGGGCATGAAGCAGGCGGAAACCAACCCCTGGACGCTCGTCAAAGAAAAGTACCCGCCCGGAACCGTCATCAGCGGCACTGTTCGCAATATGACCAATTACGGCGCGTTCGTGGAAATCGAAGAAGGTATCGACGGGCTGCTGCACGTCAGCGACCTGTCCTGGACCCGCAAGGTCGGGCACCCCTCCGAGGTGCTCAAGAAGGGTCAGGAACTTCAGTGCGTCGTCCTGGCCGTTGACGAAGACAAGATGCGCGTGGCGCTTGGGCTCAAGCAGCTTACCGAAGACCCGTGGCTGAGGCAGATTCCCGACCACTACCTGCCCGGTCAGATCGTCTGCGGAAAGGTCACCAAGATCACCAACTTCGGCGTGTTCGTCGAGCTTGAGGAAGAGCTTGAAGGTCTGCTGCACGTCAGCGAGCTGGCCGATCACAAGGTCGAAAATCCAAAGGACGTTGTGAAGGTAGGAGACGAGATCGAAGTGAAGATTCTTCGTGTCGATTCCGACGATCGCAAGATCGGCCTGAGCCTCAAGCGGGCACAGTGGGCAGCCGAGGACACAACCAGTACCTCCGAAGGCCCGCAGAAACGACGTGGTGGACTCGAAGGCGAAACAGGTTTGCTTGGCAGCGAATATGACAACATCATCCAGACCGTTCGCCAGAATGAAGAGCCTGAACGACCCAAGAGAACCGAGGAACCCGATGTCTCGACTGACGAGGCCGATGAGATCGCAATGAACGCCCTGGACGAAAAAGAAGAAGAATAGTCCGGCCGACATAATCACCTAGAAAAGCAGGCGAGAGCAATATCTCGCCTGCTTTTTTTTGGGTATCGGTCCCGGTGATGCTTACTGAAGCGACCCCGTGATTGTTCCGACATATCACTAGAGGAACTATGTAGGAGGAAGTTCATGACAAGCACCACCGAACGTACAGCATTATCGTGGTACATTGATAAGATAAAGTCTACTGCGCTTCTCACCGCCCAACAGGAGCGGCAGCTCGTCCGCCGGATCAGGGAACACAGCGACCCCATAGCGCGCGAACAGATGATAGACGCCAATCTGCGACTGGTGGTGAGAATCGCCAAACAGTACTCGAACCCCGGCATGACGCTAAGCGACCTTGTCGCCGAGGGAAACCTGGGGCTCATGAGGGCTGTGGAAGAGTTTGACCCAGACGCGGGCGTAAGGTTCAGCACATACGCCGCGTGGTGGATTAAACAGGCCATTCGAAAGGCGATGATCAACGCAGGTCAGCCGATACATATCCCCGCGTATTTGTCCAAACTGGTGAACAAGTGGCGCCGAACATCCTACGTGATGGAGGAAAAACTCGGGCGTCCACCAACCATCGAAGAGATGTCCGCGGAAATGGGCATCAGTCATAAGAAAGCCCACATCATCAGCCAGGGCCTGATGGCGGCAAAATCGCCAAGCCAGATGGCAAATGAGGACACGCGGGCAATTTCAGAAATGGTCGCCGACGAAGGCAACTCGCCCGAACATGACATGTTCAAGGCGTGCGAGGGAACCATCGTGCAGTCGCTGCTTGACAGGCTCGGGGCAAGGGAGAGACGCATCGTCGAACTTCGCTTCGGGCTTGACGGATACCAGGGGCCCCAACGCACCTATAAGGAAATCGGCGAGATCATGAACCTGACCCGCGAACGTGTACGACAACTGGCGAACATCGCCATGGCCCAGCTTCACGAACAGTACGAAAAGATGCTATAAACGCCGCAGCCATCAAACAGGCAGAACTCCTGGCGTCCAGCGATCAGCATTTCCAGCTTCGCATGCCGATACCAGCGATGTTGAACGTAGGAATATGCCGTGGAACCACGCAGGCGCATCCCGAGGCACGGGGGTGTGCTGGGACGGCGGGCAGCTTCAAAACGCGGGGGTTCACCGCACAGTAGCAAAACCCGACAGCACACCAGCAGCGTTGCGCCAAGGATTGTTCTTCTGTTTGCGAGCTGCCCTCCACAGGCACAGCGGACATAGTAACGCTCATCTCATGCAACCTTTCTTCCCCGTCCAGACGCGAAATTCCGGGTCGCCTTAATAATGGCAGGCACAAAAACCGTCAAATCGTCGGGACTTCGAGAAGTAATAATATTGTCATCCTCCACGCAGGCCTCGTCAACCCATTGAGCGCCGGCGTTTATCATATCAAATCGAATCGACTTGAAACTCGTGGCGCGCTTCCCCTTCAGCGCGTTGGTGCAGCAGAGCATCCAAGGCCCGTGACAAATGGCGGCGAGGGGAATATGCGATTCGGCGGCGTCGCATACGAAGTCTATCATCGCGTCGTCCCTTCGCATGTAGTCGGGGCTGAACCCGCCGGGAATGACTACCGCGTCGAAGTCGACGGCGTTGACGTCGCGGACGGATGTGTCTGACCTGGCGGGATACTGGTGAAGCGAAGCGTATGTCTGGCCCCGTTTGGAGGCGACGGCGGTTACCTGCGCGCCGTTCTCCTTGAGCCTGAAATAAGGATACCAGAATTCCTGATCTTCGTACTTGTCGGCAAGAAGTATCGCAACACTCGCCCCTGACAGTGGCATACCGTGGATCCTCATCACCCGTTGGTCAACCTTCTTATTGATTATAGGCGTTTTGCGAGGGCGTCGATGATGGCTTTCATGAATGCTGGCAGATCGTCGGGCTTGCGGGCGGTAATCAGGTTTCCATCCACGACACATTCAGCGTCTTTCCATGTCGCCCCGGCGTTGATCATGTCGTGTCGTATGGCCACAAAACTTGTCGCCTGCCTGCCGCGAAGACCATCGGTGCAGCACAGCATCCATCCCCCGTGACAAATTGCGGCAAGGATGATCTGTGAGTCAACGCATTGCTGAATGAAAGTGATCATTGACTCGTCACGTCGCATGAAGTCCGGGCACCACCCGCCGGGGACTATCACCGCGTCGAAGTCGCCGCCGTTCACCGATGCGGCGCTTACGTCGCTGACGCACGGATAACCCAGCTTGGAAGGATACTCGCGTTGACCCTCGGGCCCGACAAGCACCACGGCAGCGCCTTGTTCCTTCAGGCGATAGTATGGATACCACACCTCCAGCTCCTGGTATTGCTGGTCAACCATTATCGCAACCTTCTTGCCCGCAAGCTTCATCAGGCACATCCTTTCATTATTGTCGTAGGTGTGATTTTATGCCGGGCTCCGGGCGCACCACCACCAAGGCGCATTTGGATAAGCACTCCTTGGGCGTGGGGCGTGTGATTGTACCCAAGCCGCTTGCTAGTTCTTCGCGATTCGTGACAGGGCGTTGACCTTAGCGGGCATTGAGTCTTTGATCTCTTTTGGAGCGTCGGCGAGGGCGTTCTTTCTGAACGCCATGTACGCCGGCTTGTGCCCAACGCTGAGGCGGAAGACCCAATCGATGGTAAGATTGGGGGTGTTGCTGTTCCACTCGCGTTGAATCGCCAGCTTGCCAACCTCCGCGGGATTACCGGCGTCCTGGGGAGGAACAATCGCCGCCCACTTGCTATTAGCGAGATCGATGGGTTTGAGCTTCTCATTGCGCTTACGCCTGGGGTGCTCTCCGGCGGTCAGGTAGGCGACGGGATAGTAACTCGCGGGTCTGCCGTTGTCGTCCACTGTGGCAAGCCTGAAGTGGGTCGCGGGCAGCCGCCACCAGTTGTCCTCGTCGCGGGCCGAGTCCGACACGCGCACACGCACAATCACCAGTCTTCCACCGCCGGCGTCGGCCCTGGGGTCGCTGGGCACCTCGTCCATCCATGCGTCCTGGTCGGTGGGCTCGTAGACGCCCATGATCTCCAAAGCGTCGACGGGCGTGTCAAGCCTGCCGATTCGTTCGACGCGATCCTCGTAATCGACCGTGCGTTCCTGCTCGATGCGGTTGCGAGCGCATTGCAGGTCAAGAATCAGATCGTCTATGCGATTTCCGTATTCGTTTGTGCCCTTGAGC
>CAZWAT010000073.1:0-11835 GCA_964632015.1 uncultured Planctomycetaceae bacterium | reverse complement strand
TTCATGTCGTTGCTCCTGATTTTTTCGAGTTCATGGTTCATGTCCTATTTCGCTGGCCAGCGAATGGCAGGGGCGGGAGTCGAACCCGCGTCCCAGGACAACGCCGTCCCGGTAGCCCAGCCCTGCCGTGTCAAAAATGCGCCCGGGCGGGCGTAGGGAGTCCGGCCGCGTTCCTCCGTGATGGCATCCATGCCGCACGGCACGCCGTCCCGCCCGGGCGCGAGGTGTCATGTAAAATCCAGAATGCGGATGACCTCGTAGCCAGTCGGCCAGTAATCGATCCGCTGGCATTCCTTCAGGCGGATAATCGCCTCATCGTTTTCCCGTTGGGCCGCAGCCAGCGTGTCCTCACTGACACGCCACACCCCGCAGCGAAATGGTTGCTTCTTCTCGACAGCCACGAGGTAGACCGGAACAAGCTGCCCTGTCACCTGCGCCAGAATCGCCCGATAAAAAGCAATCTGGTTGTGGTAGCGGTTCTTTTTGCACTGGTGCTCGAAACGATCCAGATCGGCAGTGGTCTTGAGATCGATGATTCCCCTGTGAGGATGAATCCAATCGTATCGGGCCTGGCATGAGATGCCGCGGTAGGCCGTGCGGATAACGCCTTCAGATCTGCCATACTGAAGCAGGAGCATTGCTTCATCGTGATTCATGACACCTTGATAGAGGTCTTCAATCACATCAAGGTGCTTGTGGTGGATGCCCGGCTTGCCCTGCTCGGCGCACCATGCAGCAAATGCCTTGGTGTCTTCTCCGAACGGTTTTCCGGATGTTTTGTTGATGGGGCCTCCCAGAGCGAATCGCGATTCATACGCATCGCGTCCCTCCAGGACAAGGGCGTGTGTTGCGCTGCCCACGAGCATGTCCGGTGTCACGGTCTCGCGGATCAGACCCAGTTGCTTATCACGATAGAGTTTCGGGCAGTTGATGAAATCCTTGAGTTGATGGCTCGAAAGGTATTCGCCCGCCTTGGCATGGTACTCGTGCTCCGGCTCGGCGCTCAGCACGCCCAGGTCGATCACCAGATTGTCGTTCGCGGTCTGCGGCATTTTTCGGACTCCCATGCTTGGGGCAATGCGTTCGTCGTCATCGCCCGCCGTAGAGTGATTACCCGCTCGACCGCAAATCTCGCCGTGACCCCCTAAATCCATATGGGTCGCAAAATGGGTTAGGGGGTCACATATCGCTCGCGCGAAGTCCCCATGTAGCGACCCATATGTGTTTCACTCGCCATCTTCGACCTTGGAGATGTGACCTAGATGGTTGGCGGAACCTGCGTTCGTGACGCCGAGACCGGCTCGGCGCAGCAAACGAATTCACGAACGAAAGGCTGCCAACATGGAAATGCCGAACTACGACGGGATCATCGAGAAGTGGAAGGTCAACCTCATCATCCATCGCGCCATGCGCTGCGGGTTCATGCCGCATGAGATTCCCGACGCGCTGCAGGAAGCGGTGCTGGTCGTGCTGGAGTTTAAGTATGACCCCGACCACGCCAATGGGGCGACCGAACGCACGGCGCTGACCACGGTCATTGACAACCGCCTGCGGAAGATGAAGCGAGCCGCCGCCCGCTATCGCATGCATGTCGAGCGATTCGGCCGACAGGCCAACGAGTTCAGCACCGAAGAAGTGGACCCGCGCGTTGTCGACATCGCCAGCGCCGTGGCCGATCTGTCGCCGCGTGAGCAGCAGGTCTGTCGCGGGCTGGGTGACGGGCTGTCCGTCGCCCAGATGGCCGAGTGGATGGGCTGCGGCTGGCACACCGTCGACCGCATGATTCGCCGCCTGCGCCAGCGCTTCGAGGAGCTCGGACTGGAGGGGTGGGTGCAGGAATGAATGACCGCGAATCGTGCACATGCACGCTCGATCCGCTGGCCAAGATTCCCCGTGAATCGACTGGATTAAGTGCCACGGATGAGCAAGCTGTCCCCGGCCTTGAACGACGCCAGCGGCCGCTGTCGCTGGCATGGATTTCGGACGAACTGCTGACCGAGACCATCGAGCTCTGGTCGGAGTCGTATGGCCAACCGATTAGCGAAGACGAGGCCGTGGAGATTCTCATGAACGTGAAACGAATGGGCGAGTTGCTGCTGAGATTACGAAGGGATGGAGGCAACGAATGAACGTAGTGGCATGGGCACGAGTGTCGTCCCGCGAGCAGCGCGAGGGCTATTCCATCGACGCGCAGATTCGTGCGATGCGCGACAAGGCGGCAAAGGCGGGCTGGACGATCATCCGCGAGTTCGCCGTTGCCGAGTCGGCCAAGCGCGGTGCCGATCGCATCGCGTTCAACCAGATGTTCAAGTGGGTCAAGTCCAACGCCAAGCGCGAGAAGATCAATGCCATCTTCGCCCACAAGCTCGACCGCGTTTGCCGCAACATGCGGGATGCGGTTCGGCTGCAAGAACTGGAAGACACCTGCGGCGTGCAACTGACGTTCGTCGAGAACCAATTCGGCCCAGGTGCGGCGGGCGCGTTGTCGTTCAACGTGATGGCGGCGGTGGCGCAGTACTACTCGGACAACCTCCGCACCGAGGTCATCAAGGGCATGGACGAGAAGGTGCGGCAGGGCTGGCCGACGGGCCTCGCGCCGTACGGGTACATGAACGTCGACGACCGCAACGAGCCGGTCGTGCCGCACCCGGAGAAGTCCAAGACGGTCGTCCGCATCTTCGAGCTCTACGCCAGCGGGCGGTTCACGTTCAAGAGCCTTGCCAGCCAACTTGCCGCAGAGGGGCACACCTACCGACCCAGCCAGCCGCGATTTCACCGAAGTGCGTTGTCGTACATTCTCAACAACCGGTTCTACGTCGGCGAACTCGAACGCAACGGCCAGACCTTCGAGGGCCGCTACCGTGTGCTCATCGACCGCAAGATGTTCAACATCTGCCAGGACATCCTCCACGGCCGCAACCGGCGGACGGGCAACCCGAGCATCGCCTTTTCCGGTGGCATCCTCCGCTGTGCCTGCTGCGACTTCGCCATGACAGGTGAGCTGATCCGTCGCAAGCTCAACGACGGCGGCTGCAACGAGCATGTCTATTACCGTTGCGGCAACAACCTTCCCGACGACGGGCATCCAAAGGTCCGCTGGCGCGAGGCCGAGATCAACGACGCCATCGAGAAGGAACTGGACACGGTGAGATTGCCGGAACGCCACGCCCGATGGTTCCGCAACGCGCTCGAGGCCACCTTCAGCGAAGTCGGCACCGTCCAGGCCCAGCAGAAGCGCGTCCTGGCCAAGCGCCGCACCGAGTTGGTCAACATGCAGGACCGACTGCTCAACGGCTACCTGGCCGGCTCCATCGACGAGCAGGCCTTCCAGATGAAGTCGCTCGACCTGAAGGCGCAGCTCGAAGAGGTCGAACGCCAACTCGAGGAGGCCGACAAGTTCGATCCCGCCTGCGGCAAAGCGGCGTTGGCGACGTTCGAATTCAGCCAGAATCTGGTCGAATTGTGGCGCGGTTCAAACTTGGCACAGAAACGGGAGTTGCTTGAGGTGGTCAGTTTGAACCGTAAGGTGAGCGACGTAAGTCTAGTACTGATAAAGAGAAGGCCGTTCGATTTTCTCGTCGAACGGCCCTTTTTGAAGAAAAGTCGGGGCGACTAGATTTGAACTAGCGACCTCTGCGTCCCGAACGCAGCGCTCTAGCCAAGCTGAGCTACGCCCCGTGATTCGCGCAAGTCAAATACTCTAACGATGCTTGGGCGAAATGCAAGCCCATAGTGTCGATTCTTGCCTTGCGACAACGGTATCAACCAGTTAATCAAGCCCGGCCGGACGCGCTGTAAGCCGAGTTCTGTTCCCGCTACCGATGGGCGTCGGCAACGGGCGAAGACCATTTATCTTGACCCGCCCTTGCGGACGGGCTCTCTCGGCAGGTTTCCCCGACGAGAAGCGGCCTACCCGCGACGAAGAGGCCTGAACCACGCCATCGTCGCTGCTTGACCTTGCACCCGGTGGGGTTTGCCATGCCGCACGCCTCACAACGTGCGCGGTGCGCTCTTACCGCACCTTTTCACCCTTACCCACGCGATTGTGACGGGGGCTCCGCGCGGGCGGTATATTTTCTGTGGCACTTTCCCTATCCCAAAAGGGACGGTGGGCGTTACCCACCACCGCGGTTCAGCGGTGCTCGGACTTTCCTCCACTGGCGAAC
The DNA here is from genome assembly GCA_964632015.1 of uncultured Planctomycetaceae bacterium. Lineage (GTDB taxonomy): Bacteria > Planctomycetota > Phycisphaerae > SM23-33 > SM23-33 > JAAYCO01. The sequence continues at coordinate 7,669 of CAZWAT010000073.1, read as the reverse complement.
CAGCAGCGGCCTTCCACGCATCCGGCACCTTTATTATACGGATAACACACCCAAAGGGATACATATTCCACAAAGACCCGATCAACCTGCATCTTGCTTGACAGGCATTTTTAGATATGCTTTAGCAGATGAGCGATACCCATGAAAATAAAGCCAGCGAAGAACAGCAGGATGACCCGGCCCTGAACCCTGAGGACCAGCCAACCCAAGAATCCGCAGATCAGGATCCCGCGAGCGAAGATCCCGTTAACGAAGAGCCTGCAAGTGAAGATCCCACCGGCGAAGACTCTTCCACGGGCAGAGAACCTCAACCTTCATTTTTGCCCCAAGACGTGGCGCCGGCGGTGGAAGCAGTGCTGTTCACAACCGATGCCCCCCTGCCGATATCGCGCATCGCCCAAGTGGTCGAGGCTCCGCAACGGTTGGTGAAACAGGCAATCGCCCTGCTCAATGAGCGGTACGATGCCTCGGACAGCGCGTTTCGAATAGAATCCATCGCCGGTGGATATCAGATGATGACGCTCGCCAAACACCACGACGTGCTCGACAGGTTGTTGCAGACCAGGCACGAGTCGAAGCTGTCGCAGGCGGCGATGGAAACACTGGCGATCATCGCATATCGTCAGCCGATACTACGTGCCGACATCGAGGCGATTAGAGGCGTGGCAAGCGGCGAGATTCTCCGAGGCCTCATGGAAAAGAACCTCGTCAAGATCGTCGGACGAGCGGAAGTGCTCGGTAGACCCATGCTGTATGGAACCACCAAGCATTTTCTTGAGCTCTTCGGCCTGGGCGACCTTAAAGACCTGCCCAGGGTGGAAGAACTGCGCGAGGGAGCTGTAAAACCAATTCCTGTCGCTAAACCGAAGGAAGAAGCTGATTCGTCTCAAACCCCACAGGCCAGCGATAATGAGCAGGCAACCGAGGCTGACAAGACCACCGAACCACAACCAACACAGGAACCCGGAGACAAGCCCAAGCCCCTGGACGACGACGAACTTGACCAGGACTATGATGACTACGACGACGATGACGACGATGATGATGAATATGATGATGACGACGAGGAGGACGATGAAGACTCGGCGGAGGAGATCATCGAGGAACAGTGAGCAAATCGCTCAATGCAAAAAACGCGGGCACAACCATGTAGTCGTGTCCGCGTTTCTATTTGAGTGAATTGTTCTCTTACGCTGCGGCAACCTGTCGGCTGGTGTCGGGCACCTCGAGAGGCATTCGGAGGCGACGTCGCGGTACGCGTAGGATGCTGTCCAAGCCGAACCGACCTGGCTCAACGCCGAACGCGGCATAGTCGGTAAACCATTCGCCATCAGCGCAATAGCGAAAACGGAACTCGCCCGTGGGCAGCTTCAGGCGAGCGACCCAGTAACCTGCCTCAATCTGCGACATGGGCAGTTCGCCATGACGCCAATTGTTGAAATCGCCGGCAAGATGCACCTGCCTGGCTTGAGGACGGAAAAACTTGAACTCAACCCAGTCACCATCAATCGTTACCATTTTTAGCCTCGTTGTCGGGTTACACAGCCTCAATTGGCCGCTATGACTGTAATCGGACTGGTTTGAGGCGGACTTAAGCAAAACGCGATTTTCTCTTTATTACGCACTGATAAAGACACTGACTTCGCCAAAAAAACACCATCCAATTGGCCCGGTCAACTGCAAGGGGCATTGAGACTTGGCGGCCTGTGAAAACGGCAGGCCCCTGTGGATAACCCAGACAGGGGCCTGTTGGTAGCAAATACAAGTACTTATTTTCAAAATACTTACACTTGAAACGGATTATTTTCTCTTATCAACCATCAGATAAGCGTCTATCCGCTCGGCTGCCCGTTTGCCGTCGGCAACCGCCTGCACGACTGTCATTCCACCGTTGACGACATCTCCCACCGCCCAGACGCTGTTCCTGGATGTAGCGAGTGTATGGGGATCGATCTTGATCAGTCCCGAAGAGGTAAGCTCGATGCCATCAAGCACATTGGCAACAATGGGGTCGATACGCTCCCCCAGGGCCTCGATGACCATGTCGACATCCATGACGAAGTCGCTTCCGGGGATGGGTTTCGGGGCTCGTCTGCCAGACTCTGCGGCGACAAGTTGCGTGCGCAGGGCCTTGATGCCCGTAACACGTCCGCCGTCATCGGTTTTGTAACCCGTCGGCTGGCACAGTAGCATCAGGTGCACACCCTCATGCAGTGCCTCGTCTCGCTCGTTTGGCCAGGAGGGCATTTGCTCATAACTGCGCCTATACAGCAGGTAGACATCCTGCGCACCGTGGCGTTTGGCCGCCACAGCCGCATCGATGGCTGTATTCCCTCCGCCGATAACCGCGACGCGAGGCGGGCACTTGTGCCGGGGGTTTTGATTCGTGTGGCGCAGAAACGCGTCGCCGTCCATTACCCCTTCGGGTCTGCAAACAGAGGTAAGAGAAACTCCGTTGCCCAAGCCTAACGCAAGCACGACAGCGTTGAAACCTTCCCCAAGCAGATCATCAACCGTCAGCTTAGGTCCCAGCGCGGTGTTGTGCCGCCAGGTGAGTCGATCGGCGGGAACGTCTGCAAAGACGGCTTCTATCTCGGCCTTGGCGTCCGCGGGGCTCAGGCGGGTTGCGGGTATGATGCTTCCGAGCTTTCCGCCCGGAACGTTGCCACGGTCGATCACAGTGACGACATGCCCCGCCTTGAGCAACCCGACGGCGGCGGCGAGTCCGCCCGGTCCGGCACCGACGACGGCGACCTTCAGGCCGGTGGACACGGCAGGAACCTTAAGTCCCGCCCAGCCATGCGCGATCGCCTTGACGGACAGACGCCGCTGAAGCTCGCCGATCGGCACTGCACCATCACCAAGCAGGCGTTGAATGCAGGCGGACTGACACTGAACCTCGACCGGGCACACCGCGCCGCATATGCCGGGAAGAACGTTGTCGCGGGTAAGAATTCTGTATGCCAGAGCTTCGTCACCGTCTGCAATCGCACCGATAAAGCCGGGGATATCAACGCCGGCTGGGCAAGCCGTCTGGCACATTGGATCGGCACAACGTCGACATTGACCAGCCAATTCCCGCATGACCGAGGGGTCGTTTCTCCGCCCATCACGGAAGACAGGGGCATAGACTTCGCTGTCGCGCACGACACACCCGCTCATTCCACCATCTCGCATGATCTGTGTGCATGAACTGCACGCCACGCACACCTTGTGGGGATCCATCGCCTTGTGCGTGAGGATGTCACGCGCGAAATCAGGATACGCCAGGGCTCCCCTGCCCAAACCAACCATTGTAGTCCAGCCTTGCTCGATGGCACCGGCGGCAAAGAACGGCATGTACTGTCTCAGCCAGGAGTACCCAGTACCAACTACAACCATCTCACGATTAGCCTGCTGGACATCCCGAACAATGCCTATCAACCTTGCCACACCCTCAAGCGGATGCTCCGGAGGCGCCGGCCAATTAGCGATCATCCAATCGGCAGGACGATTCACGTAGGGGTTAAAATACGGGTTGGCGATGGAAACATTGATGCCGTGGTAACCTGTTTCCATCAATTGCTTTATGAGCTGTGTCGGCTCGCTCAGATCCGGGTTGACGACATCGTCCTTGCTCACGCCCCAGCCGAAGGGATACTCAATTGCATCGTACACGTTAAGCCTGCTGGTGACTTCAATGTCATGGCCGACCGCCTGTATCACGCGTTTTGCCGTTTCGAGCAGCATGCGCGTCCGATTCTCGTAGCTACCGCCATACCTGCTGTCTTCGCGGGTAAACGACGCAAGCAGTTCGCTGAGCAGATACCTATGGCAGCTCTTGATGTCAACTCCATCGAAGCCGACCTGCCGGGCAAGCTGGGCTGACTTGACGAAGTCGAGTTGAAGCTCGTCCAGTTGCTCGTCGGTAATCAGCGGATAGTCATCATCAAGATTGTGCCTGTTGTCGAGCACCCGCGAATGGTGAGCAATGATCGGCGATGGCTTGTCAATGGGGCGAGAATACCGCCCGCTGTGAGTCAACTGGAGGATGAAGATAGGAGCGTAACCGTTGGCGTCCATCGCAGCCGACCTGGCTTCATCGAGCATGCGTTTGAACGCTGGGGCGCTGTCATCGGTAAGGCTGATCTGCCGGGGGTTTGCTTTTCCCTCTGGGACGACGGCGCACGCCTCAAGCCAGATCAACCCCGCCCCACCGGCGGCGAATCTTTTGTAACGCCGAATCGTCAGGTCGCCGGGCGATCCGTCAGGCAGGCCGTCACACCCTTCCATCGGGTGAATCGCCAAGCGATTGGGAACGGTTTTTCGCCCGAATTTAACGCATTGGGCAAGGGAGGTGAAATCGTGAGAGATTGGAAGATTTATCCCCAATCGCTCCAAGTCGACAAGAATCTGATCGAGATTACGGTAGGAGAAACGCTGTGCTTTGGTCATTCTTCCTTCGCGCCGTGCCTCAACGGACGGCGTGATTACCCTGGTCAAACGTCGGAGATGCTCCGCTGATTTCGCCGTCCCAGCCGGGCCAAGCTGAATCGACGCGGGACGAGCCAACGTCCCAGTGAAGTGATTATACCACAAGCCGCAATTTCAGTCAGTACTTTAGGCTGTCCGTCCGGAGCCCTTACCCAGAATTGCCGGCTACAATTGCCACAAGTGAGGGCACAACATGAAGGTCGCATTTGTCACCATCTACGATATCGCCAGGGCTTTTGGCGGAATTTCACTTTTCGCCACACACGCACTTGAAGACCAGGACGTGACTTTGCAAAAAATCCAGGTTCCGCCAAGATGGACGGCGTGGAGAAGGATCAAGGAATCGTTCAACGCGCGTTTGCTCAAGCGGGAGTATTCGATAACGCGCGACCCGGCAGTGCTTCGCGAAATGGGTCAGACCATAGACCAGCGGCTTGATAGCGATGTCGATGCGATACTGAGCCCCATGAGTCCCGGATCTCAACCCATCACATACGTGCGAACCAGAAAGCCAGTCGTTATCTGGACAGACACTACCCTCGCGCAAGCAGTGGACATGTATCCTGAGTTGAAGCGACTGGGCAGAAAGTCGATCGCAGCGGGCCTGCGGAACGAGCGACGAGCATTGGAACGCTGTGACCGGGTGATGTACTCGTCGCATTGGGCTGCGAAAGCGGCGATTGATATCTATGGACTTGACCCGGCAAAGGTGGGAATAGTTCCCTTCGGACCCGCAATCGAGCCGCCGGCGAATGCAAGAGTGGTGGAGGCACTTCTCAGGAGACGAGAACCACACTGCTGCCGGCTGCTGAGCATTGCGTCATCATGGACAAGAAAAAGAATGGACATCGCAATTGCCATCGCCAGCATGGTCAACCACTGCCAATTGCCCTGCAGCCTTACCGTGGTAGGCGCCAAGCCTCCGGGCTCAAGTGCCCTGCCGCAATTTGTCAACGCAATAGGCAGAATCGATAAACAGACCCCCACCGGAAGACGGATGATGCGCAGGCTCATGGGCCTGTCTCATTTCATGATCCTGCCGACCGGTGCGGACCTGACACCAATAGCGTTTTCCGAGGCGAACAGTTTCGCCCTTCCGGTGCTGACCACCAACGTGGGAGGTATTTCAACGATCATACACGACAATATCAACGGGCATAAGTTCGACATCAACGCCCGCAACGAGGAGTATTCACGCTACATTATCCATGTTATGTCCCAGCGGGGCAGGTATCACGAACTTGCCACAGGTACCTACTACCACTACATCAGGCACCTCAGCTGGAACGTCATCGCCAGTGCGCTTGTGGATGCTATCAGGCAGGTTACGAAGAAATCTTCACCCGCTTGAACAAGCGACTGTCATTAAACCACTTCGCCCTCGATCACATCCCCGCCGCTGGTTTCGGGGGCGTCGGCAGACTGATCAACGCTGAAGACAAAACTCTTTCCCTGCGCGTCAACACTAACGTGATCGCCTTCTGATATTTTGTTTTCCAGAATCCGCTGAGCCAAGGGGTTCTCGATCTTCTGCTGGATTACTCGCTTGAGGGGCCTTGCGCCGAATGTCGGGTCCCAGCCCAGATCCGCGACGAGATCTCGGGCTCCCGGCGTCACCTCGATTGCAATGTTCCGCCCGCTGAGTCGTCCTGCAAGCTGGCGAATCTGTATGTCAACAATGCCTCCGATATCGGCCTTGGTGAGCGCGTGGAAGATAACGGTCTCGTCTACGCGGTTGAGGAACTCGGGCCTGAAGTGTTGACGAAGCGCGTCCATGAGTCTTGCTTCGATCTCCCACTCCTCGGCCTGGCGCTCGGAAAGCTCCTGCACGAACTGGCTTGCGATATTGCTGGTCATAACGATCAGTGTGTTTTTGAAATCGACCGTCCTGCCCTGCCCGTCGGTAAGTCTGCCATCGTCAAGCACCTGAAGCAGGATGTTGAACACATCCTTATGTGCCTTTTCTATCTCGTCGAAAAGTATTACACAATAGGGTCTGCGTCGCACAGCCTCGGTCAACCTTCCGCCTTCCTCGTAACCCACGTATCCGGGCGGGGCGCCGATCAACCTCGCCACCGAGTGCTGTTCCATAAATTCGCTCATATCTATTCGCACCATGGCGTCTTCGGTGTCGAACAGAAGTTCTGCCAGCGCCTTGCACAGTTCGGTCTTTCCGACGCCTGTGGGACCCAGAAAGATGAAACTGCCTATAGGCCTTCGTGGATCGCCCAGTCCGGCGCGGTTTCTTCTCACTGCCTCGCTTACCGCCTTGACGGCCTCGTCCTGCCCCACCACTCGCTGGTGAAGCTTGTCTTCCATCTGCAGCAGCTTTTCTCGCTCTGTTTCCATAAGCCTGGACACGGGTATATGAGTCCATTTAGCGACCACTTCGGCGATGTGTTCCGGCGTGACTTCCTCGCTTGTCAAGCCACCGTCTTTTTGAACGTCGGCGAGGCGCTGCTGGAGCTTTTCTGTCTCAATTTCCATATCCCGAAGCTCGCCGTACTGGATTCTCGCCGCCTTTTCAAGGTCGCCCGTCCGTTGGGCCTGTTCAAGCTCGGTTCGCTTGGACTCGGCAGTTTCTTTAAGCGACCTGATCTCCTTGAGCACACCCTGCTCGTTCTGCCATCGGGTCTGGAGAAGATCAAACTGGCTTTGGAAGTCCGCCAGTTGTCGCTCCAGCGTTTCAAGGCGCTCCTTACTTGCGGCGTCCGTTTCTTTGCGCAAAGCCTCACGCTCTATCTGAAGCTGCATAATGCGGCGCTTGAGCTCGTCCATTTCCGAAGGCATGGAGTCGTTTTCCATTCGAAGCCTGCTGGCCGACTCGTCCACCAAGTCAATGGCCTTATCAGGCAGGAACCGGTCGGTGATGTACCTCTGGCTAAGCGTCGCGGCGGCCACCAGTGCAGAATCCTGAATTCGCACACCGTGGTGAGCGTCGTACCTGGGTTTGAGGCCGCGAAGTATTGCGATGGTGTCTTCGATAGTCGGTTCACTGACCAAGACGGGCTGGAAACGCCTTTCCAGCGCGGCGTCCTTTTCAACATGCTTGCGATACTCGTCCAAGGTGGTAGCACCGATGCATCTTAACTCACCTCTTGCAAGCGCGGGCTTAATAAGGTTGCCCGCGGATATAGCGCCCTCAGCCGCCCCAGCCCCGACGACGGTGTGCATCTCGTCGATGAACAGAATGATC